>NZ_JAYWVC010000060.1:0-40265 GCF_036281785.1 Streptomyces chiangmaiensis
GTTGTCAGTGCGAACCAGGCACGCATCTCGTGAGCCCAACCGGCGATCTCTGCGTTACCGGACTCATCCGCTAAAGACAGAGCTGCCTTTCGCGTGCTCTCGGCTGCGCCACGGTCGCCCATGTCGTACTCGACGCATCCGATCAGGAGTGCGAGCCAACCTGACAGAGTGAGGACTTCGCGGTGCTGTGCGAGCGTGAGCCGCTGCGACTGGAGTCCGGCGACTCGCTTGAGCCACTGCCTACCCTCGGCGGCCAGTTGAGCGCCCGGCAGGTACGGGTACTCGGAGCACAACCGATCGGTCGTGATCCGGAGCGCGTCCAGCGTGGCGTTGTCGACGTCGGAGGCCTGCAACCTGCTGATGATGTCGAGCGTTTCCATGCCGCTGACGGCAACGATCTCGGCATTTCCGTCTCGCTGCCCGGTTACGGGGAAGATCGCGTGGGTGACGGTGCCGAAGGTGGCGGCGATGATCGGTTTGTAGAAGTCGCTCGGCATGACCTCACCGGACTCCCAGCGCTTCCACTGTCGGACCATGCTGGAGCCTTCGGGCAGGGGCTTGGGTGCGTGCGCCCGCAGCGCGGCCACCACTTCGGCCTGCGACCACTGCCGGGCCTCGCGCTCTGAGGAAAGCCGTCGTGCCCATGCTGGCCGTTCGTCACTCATGTGCTGCCCGTCGGGTGCCTGCCTTCGAGTCTGGCATTCCGAGAGCTGGTGACACGGGGGGTGACAGGGGGTTGGCACCAAGGCTGTCCCCCGGTGACACCACGCCTGTCCCTAGTGCGTCCGAGGCGCCTCACGCATGGTGGATCACTAGTCAGGCACTGCTCGGGAACTGGGCGCGCTTCTCCAACTCGGCTACTCGGGCAGCAAGTTGCTGAATCTCGGAGTGGATAGCGTTGATCTCATCTCGGTTAACCGGCTCGCCGGCCTCCTGTCCGGCTTCGCCAGCGCTCGGCGGGGACTGCACGAAGTACCCCCGGGTGGGGACCGAGACGATCACGCCTTCATCCGCGAGCACCTTGAGCGCGTTGCCCGCCGTCACCGTGGTGACTTTGAACCGGTCGGCCAACTCGCGCAGCGACGCAAGCCGGTGCCCCGCTGGCAGTGTTGCGATCTCTTCGCGCAAGGCGTCGGCGATCTGCACCTTCTTGGGCCTGGGGTCGTGGGCTTCAACCGTCATGCGCCGAGAGTACCGAGCACAGCGACATAGCACAGCCTATGCCGCACTATCTCTTGTGATCTAGCCTGCTATATAGCAACCTAAGTCATGCGGCCGTTGGCCGCGCTCCGGAGGGCGACGCACCTACCGCCAAGCAAGCCGCCGCCCTCCTTCGTCCCACGAAGGGAGCCTCCATCATGCCCGCAACGCTGACCGCCCCGCACATGGCTCCGGTACTGCCGTTACCGGTCCCACGCCCCGAACCGATCCGCCGTACCGGCACGGGCCGCTGCTGCCCGGTGTGCGCGGAGCCGCGCTGCGCCGACGCGGAGTTCTGCCGCGCCTACTTCGCTGACCGGGACTGGATCAACTGCCTGGACTGCGGCGGCACTGGCTACGACACCTCCGAGTTTCAGATCTGGTGCCCCACCTGCGGTGGCGCCAAGGTCGTGGAAGCGGGGGGTGCAGGCATGAGCCCCGCCGTGATCACACCGCTGACCGACGCGACCGCGCCGCCGGTACAGCCCCCGCGCACTGCGCTCCGGGCCTCGGACACACCGCTGAGCCGAGCTCGGGTGGCTCGTGGCTGGTCTCAGCGCAAGGTCGTGCGGGCGCTGCGTCTGCTGGCCGAGAGCTGGGGCTGGGAGGTAGCCGCCGAGAGCTCCCTCACGGTGCAGATCTCCCGCTGGGAGAACGGCGTCAACCGGCCCAGCCAGACCTACCAGGTCCTCCTCTGCGCCCTGTTCCGGGCCACCCCGCAGGACCTCGGCTTCACCCGGACCGGCAACACGACGCTCGCCGACCGCATCGACGCCCTGGAGCACCTGGTGTCGGACCTGGCGGCCCAGCTCGAAACGGCGGTGGCCGCGTGACGGTCTTCCCCGTCGCCCCGGAGGCCGTGGCCGGTGCTGCGGCCTCCCTGGGCACCGACCCCCTCACCCTCGCCGATCTCCTCCGGGTGGCCAACGCGCCCGGCTTCGATCGCTGGCAGGAACAGGTCTGCCGTACGGGCGGCTGCTCCCACCCGATCCACCTGGTGGGCCAGACCGTCACCCGTGACGCCAAGACCGGCGACGTCCTGTACTCCTACAACACCGACCGTGAGCCCGGCGGGCGGCTCCGCGTCGCCTGCGGCAACCGGCGCGCCTCCCGCTGCCCGGCGTGCGCCTGGACGTACGCGGGCGACACCTACCACCTGATCCGTGCCGGGATCACCGGCGACGAACGCAAGGACGTCCCCGCCACGGTCCGGGATCACCCCCGCGTCTTCGCGACCCTCACCGCGCCCTCGTTCGGTCCCGTCCACAACCGTCCCGACTCCGGCCGCTGCCGATGCGGTGCCCGGCATGCCGACGATGACCCGGCGCTGGGCACGGCGCTCGACCCGGAGCGATACGACTACGCCGGGGCCGTGCTGTGGAACAACCACGCCGGGGACCTGTGGCGGCGCTTCACCATCTACCTGCGCCGGGAGATCGCCGCGCGTGCGGGCCTGACCCAGACGGCTGTGACGGGGGTGTGTCGGGTCTCCTTCGGCAAGGTTGCCGAGTTCCAGAAGCGCGGGGCCGTGCACTTCCACGCCGTGGTGCGGCTCGACGGTCCGAACGGTCCAGACTCCGCGCCCCCGGCCTGGGCCACGGTTGCGCTCCTGGACGGTTCGATCCGCGCCGCCGCTACTCGGGTCGCGGTGACCGTGCCTCCCGCCGGCGCTTTTGCCGGGCGCGTCTTGCGCTGGGGCACCCAGGTCGACGTACAGGCCATTGGCGCCCTCGGCCATGAGGAGCTGACGGAACAGGCCGTGGCCTCCTACGTGGCCAAGTACGCCACCAAGGCGGCGGAGACGACCGGCACGGTGGACCGTCGGATCGGGGAGCTCTCGGAGCTCGCCAAGCTGTCCTTGCCCGACCACACCCGGCGCCTGATCGAGGCGTGCTGGGTGCTGGATGAGGCCTACCCGGATCGGCTGTTGGCGCGCTGGGCTCACATGCTCGGCTTCCGCGGGCACTTCTCCACCAAGTCCCGCCGCTACTCGACCACGCTCGGAGCTCTGCGCCAGGTACGCGCCGACTATCGCGCCCGACAGGAACGCCGCGAACGCGGGCTCTCCGAAGACCTCGACGACTCGGAGGGCTCCACGCTCGTGCTCGCCCACTGGACCTACGCCGGACAGGGCCACACCCCTGGTGAGTCCTGGCTGGCTGCCTCGATCGCAAAGGACATCCGACTGAACCGAGAGATCGCGCGCGAAGCCCTCGCCGACCTGCCCGACACGGACGACTGGGAGGTGTGCGCATGAAGCGCGCGCTACCCGATCGCTACCTGACGCCCGTGGACCTGGCTGACCTCCTGGGCGTCCCCGTCGAGACCGTGTACCAGTGGCGCCGTAAGGGCACTGGACCACGTGGCTTCCGTGTCGGCCGGCATCTCCGTTTCGACCCCGAAGACGTGCACGCCTGGGTCAACGACCTGATGGAGGGGGCTGCTTGATGGCCGGACACATCCAAGACCGCTGGTACAAGGTCGAGACCGGCCCGGACGGTAAATCGGTCAAGCTCAAGACGGAGCGCCATGGAACGGGCCTCCGCTACCGCGCTCGCTACATCGGCCCGGACGGCACGGAGAAGTCCAAGAGCTTCCCGGACAAGCAGAAGCGTAAGGCTGAGACGTGGCTAGCCAATATCGAAGCGGACATGTCGCGCGGCGACTACATCGCTCCGGAGGCTGGCAACGTCACGTTCGAGCAGTACGCCACCAAGTGGATGCGTACGCAGATGACGGACCCAGCGACGCGGGAATCTGTCGAAATGCGGCTGCGTGTGCATGCGATCCCGCACATCGGCAAGCGGCCGATGGGCTCCTTCACCCCTTCGCATCTGCGTCTCTGGATGCGCACCCTGGAGGACTCGAGGCTGTCGGCTGCCTACCGGCGAGGGATCTTCGCCCACGTCTCCACGGTCTTTACGTCGGCCGTGGAAGACCGGATCATCCGGGCCAACCCGTGTAGCGCTCGGTCGGTCAAGGCTCCTCGGCTCGACCCGCGCAAGGTGAAGCCCTGGTCTGCTGAGCGCGTGAAGACTGTGCGGGCTGAGTTGCCCGAGCGGTACCGAGCACTCGTGGACCCCGCTGCCGGTTGCGGGCTTCGTCAGGGGGAGGTGTTCGGCCTGGCGGTCGAAGACGTTGACTTCCTCGGCGGCGTCGTCCACGTCGTTCGGCAAGTCAAGCTCCTCCAGAACCGGCCGGTCTTCGCGCCGCCCAAGGGAGGCAAGGAGCGGGACGTGCCACTACCCGAGTCCATCGCCTTCGCGCTCGCCGGCCACCTGACGGGTTTCCCGGCCGCCGAGGTGACCTTGCCCTGGAAGAGCTTGGACGGGCCGCTGGTCACGGCAACCTTGATCTTTCGAAGTCCTACGGGACTGGCTCTCGACCGCAACCGTTTCAACGATCGGCAGTGGCGTCCTGCACTCCGTGCTGCTGGTGTGGCCACGGGGCGGGACAACGGGATGCACGCACTACGGCACTTTTACGCGTCTGTGCTGCTGGACGCGGGGGAGAGCATCAAGGCGCTGAGCGAGTACCTGGGACACCACGATCCCGGCTTCACTCTGCGGACCTACACGCACTTGATGCCGTCCAGCGCGACCCGTACTCGGGCCGCCGTCGATGCAGTCTTCGGTGACGAGAGGGCTACTGATGACGGCCCCGAGACGGCCCAGGAAGGTTCCTAGGCCTCTGACCTGCGGTTATCTCAGTAGCCGAAGTCCTGCGTCCACCAGGGGCCGCCGACCCCGAAGTGCACTCCGACGCCCAGCGTCTGGAAGTCGCAGTTCAATATGTTCGCCCGGTGCCCCGGGCTGTTCATCCAGGCGTCCACCACTTCCTGTGCGGTCGCCTGGCCACGGGCTATGTTCTCGCCGCCCAGGTCCGTGATGCCGAGCCCCGCGGCACGGTCCCAGGGGTCCTTGCCGCTGGGGTCGGTGTGGTCGAAGAAGCTCCGCGCGGCCATGTCCTCGCTGAACGCCTCCGCCAGCTTCCGCAGCGGTCCGTTCGGGGTCACGGGGCTGCAGCCCACCTTGGCGCGCTCGTCGTTGACCAGCTTGAGAACCGCGGCCGCGGCCGCTCCCTCGGTGGACACCTTCGCGGGATGGGTGGTCTGCGGCTTCGTCGTCTCCTTGTGCGCCGGAGGCGCGGCCGTCGCCGTCTTCGTCGCGGTCGCGGACGGTGTCTTCGAGGGCTTCTCCGCCGGCGTCGAGGGGGCGGCCGTGGCGGACGGAGGGGCCGTGGTCGGCGCGGCCGCGCGGTTGTCGTGACGGCTCGTGGAGGTGGACTCGCGGTCGTCGGCGGTACCGCTCGTGCCGCCCTGCTCGGTCGCGAAACCGGACGGGGCGGCGCCCCCCGCCTGCGGATCACCGGAGTCGCCGCTCACGGTGAAGTGCTCGGCGCCCGGCAGCACCCCGGCGGCGACCGCCACGGTGCCCAGCGCCACGGCCGCGGAGACCCCAAGCAGGCCCGTGCGCACCGGGGTCGTGGCCTTCTTCTTGCGGTGCGAGCGGGTGGCACGCCGCTCCGCTTCCAGCACCGCGGCGAAACCGTAGAGGTTCTCCGGCCCGTAATCCTCCGTAGGAATGTGGTGTCGCTGCGTGACTTCGGTGGCGCGGCCCCCCGTGGCGGCGCGTCCGGCGGCGGTGCGTCGGTGGCGTCCCATCTGCTGGCCTTCCTGGTCTTGCGGTCAGCGCAACTCACTCGATCGAGTGAGTTTCACATGAGCTTCATATTGGATGGGGACGGTACCGCATGGCGCACGGGGAGGAAGTGCCCACTGTGACATTGGCCGGTTAGCGTGCACCCATGAACGACGAAGCACGGCTTGTGGCGTGGGTGCGCGGACGCGTCCAGGGTGTGGGTTTCCGGTGGTACACGCGGGCCAAGGCACTGGAGATCGGCGATCTGAGCGGCTTCGCTTCCAACCTGGACGACGGGCGGGTCCAGGTGGTCGCCGAGGGGCCCCGGGAAGGGTGCGAGGTCCTGCTGGGCTGGTTGCAGGGCGACGACACACCCGGGCGCGTGGAAGGTGTCACTGAGATTTGGGACACCCCTCGCGGCGGATACGACGGCTTCGCGATCCGCTGAGTCACGGCCGGGGAGCCGGCCCGCACAATCGGACGGGCATGCCACTGGCACCTGCCCGGAGCAGAAAGGGCCTGGTGGTTGCCAAGAATCGCCAGGCGTGGCAGGCTCCGCGGATAAGGATGATCTCCACGCCCGCAGGGGCCCGCAGGAGCCGCAGTGCCGCCCGTCCGAGGCCACGCGCACCCGGGTTGCCCCCCGACGCAGGGCGTGATCGTGTTGACCGTCAAACTTTTTGGTGAGACGCTGAAAGCCCCGCGCACCTTAGCTGTTTGGCATGTAAGAACGGCGCAAAACTCGAGAGTGCCAAGCACCGCGGGTGCGAATCCCTCACGACCCACACCGCATCGGTCGGTCACTCAGTGTGGAGGACCATCCATCATGGCAAAGGCGCTTCTCGGTTACGTCGGCGGCTCCGACCCGCGACTCCTCGCCGAGATGCGACGGCTCCAGCAGCGCGTCCAGGAGCTCGAGTCCGAGCTCGTACGGATCCAGGCGGAGAACGACGCGCTGACGGCTGCCGCTTCTCACGAAAGGATCATGGAGAGCGTCGACGCACACCAGGCGGAGCCTGCGCTCACCTGATCACTGCATCGCTCCACGAAGGCACCAACAGTGGTTGGGCAGCCCGTATCAACCGCTCAATTGTCAGAGTTGCAAGGGACGCCTCGGCGTCCCTTCTTTCTTGCCCCCGCGCACCCTTTCAGTCTTCTTAACGGATGGTGTGCCCTGCGCGTTCATGGGTGAAACCGCGGGTTCATGGAGTGAGATACCGGGCGGAAGGTAGAGTCCAGCGGCGTGCACCTCAAGGCCCTGACCCTTCGCGGCTTCAAGTCGTTCGCTTCAGCCACCACGCTCCGGTTCGAGCCGGGGATCACGTGTGTCGTGGGCCCGAACGGCTCGGGCAAGTCCAATGTGGTGGACGCGCTCAGCTGGGTCATGGGTGAACAGGGGGCCAAGTCGCTGCGCGGCGGCAAGATGGAGGACGTCATCTTCGCCGGCACCACCGGGCGCCCTCCGCTCGGCCGCGCCGAGGTATCTCTCACCATCGACAACACCGACGGGGCCCTCCCGATCGAGTACGCCGAGGTGACCATCACGCGGATCATGTTCCGCAACGGCGGCAGCGAGTACCAGATCAACGGCGACACCTGCCGTCTCCTCGACATCCAGGAGCTTCTTTCCGACTCCGGCATCGGCCGCGAGATGCACGTGATCGTCGGCCAGGGCCAACTCGACTCCGTACTGCACGCCGACCCCATGGGCCGCCGCGCCTTCATCGAAGAGGCCGCGGGCGTGCTCAAGCACCGCAAGCGCAAGGAGAAGGCCCTCAGGAAGCTGGACGCGATGCAGGCGAACCTCGCTCGCGTCCAGGACCTCACCGATGAACTGCGCCGCCAGCTCAAGCCGCTGGGACGGCAGGCGGCGGTCGCACGGCGGGCGGCCGTGATCCAGGCCGACCTCCGGGACGCCCGGCTGCGCCTGCTCGCCGACGATCTCGTACGGCTGCGGGAGGCGCTCAAGGCCGAGATCGCGGACGAGGCCGCGCTCAAGGAGCGCAAGGAGGCCGCCGAGGCGGAACTGAAGAAGGCACTGCAGCGTGAGGCCTTCCTGGAGGACGAGGTACGGCAGCTGACGCCGCGTCTGCAGCGCGCTCAGCAGACCTGGTACGAGCTGTCGCAGCTCGCGGAGCGGGTGCGCGGCACGATCTCGCTGGCCGACGCCCGGGTGAAGAGCGCGACCTCCGCGCCCCCGGAGGAGCGGCGCGGACGTGACCCCGAGGACATGGAGCGCGAGGCCGCACGCATTCGCGAGCAGGAGGCCGAGCTGGAGGCCGCCCTCGAGGCGGCCGAGCGCGCGCTGGACGACACCGTCGCGCACCGGGCCGAGCTGGAGCGCGAACTGGCGATCGAAGAGCGGCGGCTGAAGGATGCGGCCCGCGCCATCGCCGACCGCCGTGAGGGCTTGGCCCGGCTGAACGGTCAGGTCAACGCCGCCCGTTCGCGGGCCGCCTCCGCCCAGGCCGAGATCGACCGCCTCGCCGCAGCCCGGGACGAGGCGCAGGAGCGTGCCGCAGTCGCCCAGGAGGAGTACGAGGCACTCAAGGCCGAGGTCGACGGCCTCGATGCGGGCGACGCGGACCTGGCGGAGCAGCACGAGGCCGCGAAGCGGACCCTCGCCGAGGCGGAGGCCGCCCTGTCGGCGGCTCGTGAGGCGGCCACCACGGCCGAGCGCCGGCGCGCCGCGGTGGCGGCCCGCCACGAGGCCCTCGCCATGGGGCTGCGCCGCAAGGACGGCACGGGCGCCCTGCTCGAGGCGAAGGACCGTCTCGCCGGGCTGCTGGGCCCGGCAGCCGAACTGCTTTCGGTGACCCCGGGCCATGAGGTACCCCTGGCGGCCGCCTTCGGCGCGGCCGCAGACGCCGTCGCGGTCACCACGCCGGGCGCCGCGGCCGAGGCGATCCGGCTGCTGCGCAAGCAGGACGCGGGGCGGGCGGCCCTGCTGCTGAGCGGTGCCCCCGACGAGGTACCCGAGCGGGCACCGGCCCCAGGCGCCGTGTACGCGGCCGACCTCGTCCGGGGCCCCGGCGAGCTGATGCCCGCGGTGCGGCGGCTGCTGCGCGGCGTCGTCGTGGTGGGCAGTCTCGAGGACGCCGAGGAACTCGTCTACTCGCGGCCCGATCTGACCGCCGTCACCGCCGAGGGCGATCTCCTCGGGGCACACTTCGCGCACGGCGGGTCCGCCGGGGCCCCCAGCCTGCTCGAGGTGCAGGCCTCCGTCGACGAGGCCGCCGCGGAGCTGGAAGAACTCGCCGTCAGATGTGAGGAGCTGACCGAGCAGCAACGGCAGGCGGGTGAGCGCCGCAAGGAATGCGCCGGCCTTGTCGAGGAACTGGGGGAGCGCAGGCGCGCGGCCGAGCGCGAGAAGTCCGCCGTCGCCCAGCAGCTCGGGCGGCTGGCCGGGCAGGCGCGTGGCGCCGCGGGGGAGGCCGAACGTTCCGCCGCGGCCGCCGCCCGGGCGCAGGAGGCCCTGGAGAAGGCCCTGGGAGAGGTGGAGGAACTCGCCGAGCGGCTCGCCGTCGCCGAGGAGATGCCGGTGGAGGAGGAGCCCGACACCTCCATGCGGGACCGGCTCGCCGCCGACGGGGCGAACGCGCGGCAGACCGAGATGGAGGCCAGGCTCCAGGTCCGTACGCACGAGGAGCGGGTCAAGGGGCTGGCCGGACGTGCCGACTCCCTCGATCGGGCCGCCCGTGCCGAACGCGAGGCTCGCGTGCGTGCCGAACAGCGGCGGGCCCGGTTGCGCCACGAGGCCGCCGTCGCGGAGGCGGTCGCCTCCGGCGCCCGGCAGCTCCTCGCTCATGTCGAGGTCTCCCTGGGCCGGGCCGCGGCCGAGCGCGCCGCCGCGGAAACCGCCAAGGCCCGCCGCGAGCAGGAGCTGGCCGCCGCCCGCGGCGAGGGCCGTGACCTCAAGGCGGAGCTCGACAAGCTCACGGACTCCGTCCATCGCGGTGAGGTGCTCGGCGCCGAGAAGCGGCTGCGCATAGAGCAGCTGGAGACCAGGGCGCTGGAGGAACTCGGTGTCGAGCCGGCAGGACTGATCGCCGACTACGGTCCCGACCAGCCGGTCCCGCCGTCCCCGCCCGCCGAGGGCGAGGAACTGCCCGAGGACCCCGAGCACCCGCGCAATCAGCCCCGCCGGTTCGTCCGCGCCGAGCAGGAGAAGCGGCTCAAGGCGGCCGAGCGTGCCTACCAGCAGCTCGGCAAGGTCAACCCGCTCGCGCTGGAGGAGTTCGCGGCGCTGGAGGAGCGCCACAAGTTCCTCAGCGAGCAGCTGGAGGACCTCAAGAAGACCCGTGCCGACCTGCTTCAGGTGGTGAAGGAGGTCGACGAGCGCGTCGAGCAGGTCTTCACCGAGGCCTACCGTGACACGGCCCGTGAGTTCGAGGGTGTCTTCAGCCGGCTCTTCCCCGGCGGTGACGGGCGGCTCGTGCTGACCGATCCGGACAACATGCTCACCACGGGTGTCGACGTCGAGGCCCGCCCGCCGGGCAAGAAGGTCAAGCGGCTCTCCCTGCTCTCCGGTGGCGAGCGGTCGCTGACCGCCGTCGCGCTGCTCGTGTCCATCTTCAAGGCGCGTCCCAGCCCGTTCTACGTCATGGACGAGGTCGAGGCCGCGCTCGACGACACCAACCTGCAGCGGCTGATCCGCATCATGCAGGAGCTGCAGGAGGCCTCGCAGCTGATCGTGATCACGCACCAGAAGCGGACGATGGAGGTAGCCGACGCGCTGTACGGCGTATCCATGCAGGGCGACGGTGTGTCGAAGGTCATCTCCCAGCGGCTGCGCTAGTTCTGCGACCGGACAGGTTCACCTGCAAACCTTTCCGGCCACAGCACTGGATGGATGGGACCTGCAACGGGCCCACGCATCTCCTGCTGCCTCCTCGGATCCCGCCGCCCGGCTGTCTCGTGCGCGGCAAGGTACGGTCCCACGCGCGTCCCCTCCGGCTCGGTCGCCCCCGTGTGGCGGCGTCCGAGGATCAGTCCTCCAGCCGGGGGAGCACGTTCTCGCAGAACAGATGCAGGCTGCGCCAGCCCTCGTCGATCGGCATGCCCCCGGACAGCGGGTGCAGAACGTAGCTGTCCAGGCCCAGGACCACGCAGTCGTCGGGCGTCAGGATGCGGTAGACACCTTCCGCCCGCAGCTCCGCCACCGTCGAGGCCGCCGACTTCACAGCCGAGCGAATGCCGTCCGACTGCCACGAGGCGTACGTCCGCGCCTCGTGCAGGAAGTGGTCGCCGTAGAGCGCCCACGCCCGGTCCGGGTCCTCCGCGATGTGCAGCAGCGGAGTCTCGGCGGCGGGCATCATCGTCCAGCCCTCGGTGCCGTACGCGACCAGCTGCTCCTTGTAGTACGCCTCCAGCTCCGGCAGGTGCGCGCTCGGGAAGAACGGCAGGCCGAGGCGGGCGGCGCGGCGGGCCGCCGCCTTCGAGGAGCCGCCGACCAGCAGCAGGGGGTGCGGTTCGGTGTACGGGCGCGGGGTGATGCGCACGGTACGGCCGCGAAACGGGAACTCCTCGCCGGTCCACGCCTTCAGCAGGGTCTCGAGGAGCTCGTCCTGAAGTCTGCCGCGCGCCTTCCAGTCGACGTCGAAGAGGGCGTACTCCTCGGGCCGGTAGCCGATCCCGGCGACGGTGACCAGTCTGCCTTTGCTGAGCAGGTCCAGAACGGCGATCTCCTCGGCGAGCCGCAGCGGATCGTGCAGCGGGCCGATGACCGCGCAGACGGTGACCGCGAGCCGGCGGGTCGCGCCGAAGACCGCGCCGGCGAAGGCGAACGGTGACGGCAGCCAGTTGTTCGCGACCCCGTGGTGTTCCTCCGTCTGGACGGTGGTGATCCCCCGGTTGTCGGCGTACGCGGCCATCTCCAGGGCAGCCCGGTAGCGGGCGCTCAGCGAGGCGGGTGTGGCGCCGGACTCGACGAGGTTGAAACGTACGACTGTGACGGGCATGACAGGCCCCCTTCGCCTTCGCCGGGCGGGTGTGCTGGGGGACGTTAGCTGACGGAGTGTCAGACAACCAGGGGTGCGCATCTCGAAACCGCTGCCGGCCGCCGGCGGCACGGGTGTGTCACGGCCCACATCTGGGTCGTGACACACACGGGGGACGCTGCTCTGCGTACCCGGCACGCTCTCTTCGCACACCGGACGCGGTGTGACTCCGCCCCTGACGGGCTACCGGCAGACGTGAGGCCGGACCACGGGCCGGTCCGGCCCGGCGGGGGCCCTGGAGCCCCGCGCGTACAACGAACGGCCGAGCGGTAGGTCACGCCATACTGGACGCGTTATGGAAATCGTCATCCTTGCTGTAGTCATCGCCGTGGTCGTGTTCGGTGCGCTCGGCGGGCTCCTCATCGGCAGTCGGCGCAGGAAGCCGCTGCCTCCGGCGCCCCCGAAGACGCCCGACATCACCGCCCCTCCGGCCGAGCCGCATGTCGGCGAAGAGGCCGAGACGCCGCGCGACGAGGAGCGCCGGACGATCGAGGAGGTGGATCTCCCAGAGAGTTCCGCCCCTGTCGTCGTCGAGGAGCCGCCCACCGTCGAGGCGCCCCCGATCGAGATCCCCGAGCCCACCGCCGGCCGTCTGGTCCGGCTGCGCGCCAGGCTGTCCCGCTCGCAGAACGCGCTGGGCAAGGGGCTGCTCACGCTCCTGTCCCGCGAGCACCTCGACGACGAGACCTGGGAGGAGATCGAGGACACGCTGCTCACCGCCGACGTCGGTGTGCTGCCCACCCAGGAGCTGGTCGAGCGGCTGCGTGAACGTGTGCGGGTGCTGGGCACCCGGACGCCCGAGCAGCTGCGCGGGCTGCTGCGCGAGGAGCTGCTCACGCTGGTCGGCACCGACATGGACCGCACCGTCCGGACCGAGCCCGAGAGCACCAAGCCCGGCATCGTGATGGTCGTCGGTGTGAACGGCACCGGCAAGACCACCACCACCGGCAAGCTCGCCCGTGTCCTCGTGGCCGACGGCCGCACCGTCGTCCTCGGCGCCGCCGACACCTTCCGTGCCGCCGCCGCCGATCAGCTGCAGACCTGGGGCGAGCGGGTCGGCGCCTACACCGTGCGCGGGCCCGAGGGCGGCGACCCGGCCTCCGTCGCCTTCGACGCGGTCAAGGAATGCAAGGAGATGGGCTACGACGTCGTGCTCATCGACACCGCGGGCCGGCTGCACACCAAGACCGGGCTCATGGACGAGCTCGGCAAGGTCAAGCGCGTCGTCGAGAAGCACGCCCCGCTCGACGAGGTGCTGCTCGTCCTCGACGCCACGACCGGGCAGAACGGTCTCGTCCAGGCGCGCGTCTTCGCCGAGGTCGTCGACATCACCGGCATCGTGCTCACCAAGCTCGACGGTACGGCCAAGGGCGGCATCGTGGTCGCGGTCCAGCGCGAGCTGGGTGTGCCCGTCAAGCTGGTGGGTCTCGGCGAGGGTGCCGACGATCTGGCCCCGTTCGAGCCGGAAGCGTTCGTGGATGCGCTTATCGGCGACTGACGGTTCTCGCGAGGCGTACGGTCGCCTCACAGCAGTACGTGATCAGGGCCTCACTCCACGGTGTGAATGGAGTGGGGCCCTTCTGCTTTCCGTCGTGCCGGAAATGCCGCAGGTTCAGGCGCGTGAACGGTGGGCCACGTACGCCAGCGTGCCGATCAGCAGGCGCGCGGCCGGTGGATGCGTCGCCGAGTCGAGAGCGGGGGAGCGCAGCCAGCGGACCGGTCCGAGGCCGGCGCGGTCTGAGGGCGGGGCGGTGATGTGCGTGCCGGGGCCGAGCGCGTGCAGGTCGAGGTCCGTGTCGTCCCACGCCATCCGGTACAGCAGCTCGGGCAGTTCGGCCGCGGCGCCCGGTGCGACGAAGAAGTGGGCGCGGCCGTCCGGGGTCGCCGTCACCGGGCCGAGGGGGAGGCCCATGCGCTCCAGCCGGATCAGCGCTCGCCGTCCGGCCGCCTCGGCGACCTCGATCACGTCGAACGCGCGGCCGACCGGCAGCATCACCGCGGCACCCGGGACCTCCGCCCAGGCCTCGGTCGCCTCGTCGAGCGTGGAGCCCGCGCTCACGACCGGCGCGAAGTCCAGCCGATGCGCGCCGGGCATGCCGCAGTCGCTCTTGCCGCACGAGCACGCCCCCGCGACCGCCCGGGCCCCGGGCACCACGTCCCAGCCCCACAGGCCGGTGTACTCGGCCACGACGGTGCACTCCGAGGAGCGGCCCCGGCGCCGAGCACCGGACCTGATGTCGCGGTTCGCCCGCGTGCCGCCGATCGTGAAGCCCATGCCCCCTCCAACGGGTCCAGCGCGCCGGTGGTTACGCGACGGAACGGGAATGTGACTCTGTGCTTTGGAACCGTCGGTGGTCGCCGCATGGTCCGGACGGCGTCCAGGTA
Organism: Streptomyces chiangmaiensis; assembly: GCF_036281785.1. Taxonomy (NCBI): domain Bacteria; kingdom Bacillati; phylum Actinomycetota; class Actinomycetes; order Kitasatosporales; family Streptomycetaceae; genus Streptomyces; species Streptomyces chiangmaiensis. The sequence continues at coordinate 14,225 of NZ_JAYWVC010000060.1, forward strand.
CATCCGGGGTGGTGCGTCCGGCCGCGTGCGCCGGTGAATGCATCGCTCCATCCGCTTCCGGCTGTCATGTGTCAAGTGAATCGTGCGGAGGCGGCAGTGAGTTCATTCGAAGGGGTGGCGAATGGTGGCGTTTCTGGAATCGCCATGGCTGGGTGCGTGATCGTAGGACTACTTTGAGTGCACGAGTCCTGGGGACGCATGCACTCGTGGGTATGCCGGGGGCAACTCGGTTCCCGTCCGACGGGTGAGAACTGCCGGACGCGGGACCGTATTCACCGGCATTCTGGTAGGGCTTGGCGCACACAGCGCACAAGTGGTGTGAGGGATGGGGGCGTTCCAGTGGGCGACAACGGCGGAGGCGGTACGAACGCTGACAAGCGCCCCAATGAGCTGCTCGGCTCATGGTTCGCGCGCAGTGGCTGGTCCAAGGGCGAGCTGGCGCGTCAAGTGAACCGGCGTGCCCGCCAGTTGGGGGCCGATCACATCTCCACGGACACCTCGCGGGTACGCCGCTGGCTCGACGGGGAGAACCCGCGCGAGCCGATCCCGCGGATCCTCTCGGAGTTGTTCTCCGAGCGCTTCGGCTGTGTGGTCGCCATCGAGGACCTCGGGCTGCGCACCGCCCATCAGTCACCCTCCGTGTCGGGAATCGATCTGCCGTGGACGGGCCCGCAGACGGTCGCACTCATCAACGAGTTCTCGCGCAGCGACCTGATGCTGGCCCGGCGCGGCTTCCTCGGGAGCTCGCTGGCCCTGTCCGCCGGTCCGACCCTCATCGAGCCCATGCAGCGCTGGCTCGTGCCGGGCCCCAGCGCTCCGCGCGACGATCTAGAGTCCGTCCCGCCGGGGCGCGCCCGTGGCCGGCTGTCCAAGCCCGAGCTCGACCTCCTCGAGACCACCACCGTGATGTTCCGCAAGTGGGACGCCCAGTGCGGGGGCGGACTGCGCCGCAAGGCCGTCGTCGGTCAGCTGCACGAGGTGACCGACCTCCTGCAGGAACCGCAGACCGAGGCCACGGCCGGGCGCCTGTTCAAGGTCGCCGCGGAGCTGGCCGAGCTGGCGGGCTGGATGAGCTACGACGTCGGACTGCAGCCCACCGCGCAGAAGTACTTCGTCCTCGCCCTGCATGCCGCCAAGGAAGCGGGGGACAAGCCGCTCGGCTCGTACATCCTCTCCAGCATGAGCCGCCAGATGATCCACCTCGGCCGGCCCGACGACGCCCTGGAGCTCATCCACCTCGCCCAGTACGGCAGCCGGGACTGCGCGAGCCCGCGCACCCAGGCGATGCTGTACGCGATGGAGGCGCGCGCGTACGCGAACATGGGCCAGCCCGGCAAGTGCAAGCGTGCCGTCCGGATGGCCGAGGACACCTTCGCCGACGTTCTCGAGTTCGACGAGCCCGAGCCCGACTGGATCCGCTTCTTCTCCGAGGCGGAGCTGCACGCGGAGAACTCCCACTCGTTCCGTGACCTGGCCTATGTCGCGGGCCGCAGCCCCACCTACGCCTCCCTCGCCGAGCCTTTGATGCGGCAGGCCGTCGAGCTCTTCGCCGAGGACGCCGAGCACCAGCGGTCGTACGCACTCAACCTCATCGGCATGGCGACCGTGCACCTCCTCCAGCGCGAGCCGGAAGAGAGCGCGGCGCTGGCCAGGCGGTCCATGGAGATCGCCAAGAAGGTGCGGTCCGAACGCGTCAACACGCGGATCCGAAAGACCGTCGACACGGCTGTACGCGATTTCGGTGATCTTTCGGAGGTCGTCGAACTGACCGACCATCTCGCCACCCACCTGCCCGAGACCGCCGAGGCGATCTGACTCCTTCCGGGCCCGCGCAGTCCAAGGGCCTCATGGGACCCCGACCGCGGCCGCCATCCCGAATCGCCCGACTCGGCTCCCCCCATGCCTGGTCATCGGATGGCCGTCGCGGTCGGCCTGCATTCTGCAACCGTTGCACGACCTGCCCCCCGGCGCCCGGTCCGCCCGGGGCGGGGCACACCGGCGGGCGCCTCGGCGATGCCCTCCATCGAAGGTTGCGTCACGATAACGATCGGCATGGCCGGCATCCAGTAGTTCATCAAGGCGTAACACGCCCGGCGCCTTCGTCACTGCGGTGAAACATCGAGGGGCTTCGACGGAAACCGCGCTGCGTCAGTCTCATGGCGCATAACCGGCCCACCCCTCACTGATCCGGACCGCTCAGGCTTCGCCCGCACGGGGCCGTACCAACCAACGAGGAGACGCCGATGGCACCAGCCGCCATCATGCTTGCGGCGGACGCACCCAAGCTGTCGTCCGCCAATACAGGCTTCATGCTCATCTGCTCCGCCCTGGTGATGCTCATGACTCCGGGCCTGGCCTTCTTCTACGGAGGCATGGTCCGCGTCAAGAGCACCCTGAACATGCTGATGATGAGCTTCATCAGCCTGGGGATCGTCACCATCCTGTGGGTGCTCTACGGCTTCTCCGTGGCCTTCGGCACCGACAAGGGCTCGATCGTCGGCTGGACCTCCGACTTCGTGGGCTTCAGCGGCATCGGCAAGACGGACCTCTGGCCCGGCTACACCATCCCGGTCTTCGTCTTCGCCGTCTTCCAGCTGATGTTCGCCATCATCACGCCCGCTCTGATAAGCGGCGCCCTGGCGGACCGGGTGAAGTTCACGGCCTGGTCGGTCTTCCTGGTGCTGTGGGTCACGATCGTGTACTTCCCGGTCGCCCACTGGGTCTGGGGCACGGGCGGCTGGGCCTACGAACTCGGTGTGATCGACTTCGCCGGTGGTACAGCGGTCCACATCAACGCGGGTGCGGCGGCACTCGGAGTGATCCTCGTCATCGGCAAGCGCGTCGGTTTCAAGAAGGACCCGATGCGTCCGCACAGCCTCCCGCTGGTCATGCTCGGCGCCGGTCTGCTGTGGTTCGGCTGGTTCGGCTTCAACGCCGGCTCGTGGCTCGGCAACGACGACGGCGTCGGCCCGCTGATGTTCGTCAACACGCAGATCGCCACCGCGGCCGCCATGCTGGCCTGGCTCACCTACGAGAAGATCCGCCACGGCGCGTTCACCACGCTGGGCGCCGCCTCCGGTGCCGTCGCCGGTCTGGTCGCGATCACCCCGTCCGGCGGAGCGGTCAGCCCGCTCGGCGCGATCGCCGTCGGCGCCATCGCCGGTGTCCTGTGCGCCATGGCCGTCGGCCTCAAGTACAAGTTCGGCTACGACGACTCGCTCGACGTCGTCGGCGTCCACATGGTCGGCGGTATCGCCGGCTCCCTGCTTATCGGCTTCTTCGCCAGCGGCAAGGGCCAGTCCGATGTCAAGGGCCTCTTCTACGGCGGCGGCCTCGACCAGCTCTGGAAGCAGTGCGCCGGTGTCTTCGCGGTGCTGGCCTACTCCCTGGTGGTCTCCGCGGTCCTCGCCTTCCTCCTCGACAAGACGATCGGCATGCGCGTCCCCGAGGACGAGGAGGTGTCCGGCATCGACCAGGCCGAGCACGCCGAGACCGCATACGACTTCAGCGGCGCCGGTGGTGGGATCGTCGGCTCCGCCGCTTCGGTCGTGGCCGCCACGGAGAGCAAGAAGGTGGACGCATGAAGCTCATCACCGCCGTCGTGAAGCCCCACCGGCTGGACGAGATCAAGGAGGCCCTTCAGGCCTTCGGGGTACACGGCCTGACGGTCACCGAGGCGAGCGGTTACGGTCGTCAGCGGGGACACACCGAGGTCTACCGGGGCGCCGAGTACACGGTCGACCTGGTCCCCAAGATCCGCATCGAGGTGCTGGCCGAGGACGACGATGCCGAACAGCTGATCGACGTCATCGTCAAGGCGGCCCGCACCGGCAAGATCGGAGACGGAAAGGTCTGGTCCCTCCCGGTGGAGACGGCGGTCCGGGTCCGGACCGGCGAGCGCGGACCCGACGCGCTGTAAGGCACCAAGGAACAGGAGTCGCCGGGTGACGAGTACGGGCGTACGTACGGAAGCAGAGGGCTTCGGACCCGGCGGCTACGCGGCGGCCCGGCTGCGTCTCCTCCACGAGGGGGCGCAGTCCGGGCCGCCGCGCCGTGCGGCCCTGGCGAAGCTGACGGACGACTGGCTCGCCCAGCTGTTCACCGCCGGCGCCGAGGGGCTGCGCGGTGTCTCCCTGGTCGCCGTCGGCGGGTACGGCCGAGGCGAGCTGTCCCCGCGCAGCGACCTCGATCTGCTTCTGCTGCACGACGACGGCGACCCTCAGGCGGTCGCCGCGCTCGCCGACCGTCTCTGGTACCCCGTCTGGGACCTCGGCCTCGCCCTGGACCACTCGGTCCGCACGCCGGCGGAGGCCCGCAAGACCGCGGGAGAGGACCTCAAGGTGCAGCTCGGCCTGCTGGACGCGCGGCACCTGGCCGGTGACCTGGGGCTGACCGCGGGTCTGCGGACCTCCGTCCTCGCCGACTGGCGCAACCAGGCGCCGAAACGTCTCCCCGAGCTCCGGGAGCTGTGCGCCGAGCGGGCGGAGCGGCAGGGCGAACTGCAGTACCTCCTGGAGCCCGACCTCAAGGAGGCGCGGGGCGGGCTGCGCGACGCCACGGCCTTGCGCGCGGTGGCCGCATCCTGGCTCGCGGACGCCCCGCGCGAGGGACTGGCGGACGCCCGGTGCAGGCTCCTCGACGTGCGGGACGCGCTGCATCTGACCACCGGGCGCGCCACCGACCGGTTGTCCCTGCAGGAGCAGGACCAGGTCGCCGCCGAGCTCGGCCTGCTGGACGCCGACACGCTGCTGCGCCAGGTGTACGAGGCGGCGCGGGTCATCTCGTATGCGAGCGATGTGACCTGGCGCGAGGTGGGGCGCGTCCTCAAGGCCCGCGCCGTGCGGCCCCGGCTGCGCAAACTGGCGAGGGAGCGGAGCGACTTCCTCAGAAGGGCGGTGGGGGGCGACGGGAGGGCGCCCGGCGGCGGCAGACCGGTCGCCGAGCGGTCGCCGCTGGCCGAAGGCGTGGTGGAACAGGAAGGCGAGGTCGTGCTCGCCCGTACCGCGCGCCCCGAGCGCGACCCCGTGCTGCCCCTGCGTGCCGCGGCGGCCGCCGCCCAGGCCGGTCTCCCGCTCTCCCTGCACGCTGTACGGCGCCTGGCCGCCACCGCGCGCCCGCTGCCCACGCCCTGGCCCGCCGAGGCCCGCGAACAGCTCGTGACCCTGCTGGGCTCCGGGCGCCCGACCGTGGAGGTCTGGGAGGCCCTCGAGGCCGAGGGACTGATCACCCGCCTGCTGCCCGACTGGGAGCGCGTGCGCTGCCGTCCGCAGCGCAACGCCGTGCACATCTGGACCGTCGACCGGCACTTGATCGAGACGGCCGTGCGGGCCTCCGAACTGACCCGTCGCGTCGGCCGCCCGGACCTCCTCCTGGTCGCCGCGCTGCTGCACGACATCGGCAAGGGCTGGCCCGGCGACCACTCCGTGGCGGGAGAGATCATCGCGCGGGACGTGGCGGGCCGCATCGGCTTCGACCGCGACGACGTCGCGGTCCTCGCCACGCTTGTGCGCCACCATCTGCTGCTGGCCGAGACGGCCACCCGGCGTGACCTGGAGGACCCGGCCACGGTGCGCTCGGTCGCCGAGGCGGTGGGCTCGCAGGGCACCCTGGAGCTGCTGCACGCGCTGACCGAGGCGGACGCCCTGGCCACCGGGCCCGCCGCCTGGTCGTCCTGGCGGGGTGCCCTCGTGACGGACCTGGTCAAGCGGGTCGTGGCGGTGCTGGCCGGCGACGAGCCCGCCGACCCGGAGGCCGCCACACCCACCGCGGAGCAGGAGCGGCTCGCGATCGAGGCTTTCCGTACGGGCGGCCCCGTCCTGGCGCTGCGCGCGCAGACCGAGCCACCGTCCGAGGAACCGGCCGTCGAGCCGGAGCCTCTCGGCGTGGAGCTTCTCATCGCCGTGCCGGACCAGCCCGGTGTGCTGCCCGCGGTGTCGGGCGTACTGGCCGTGCACCGCCTCACCGTGCGCACGGCGGAGCTGCGGGCACTGGACCTGCCGGACGCCGTCCACGAGGGCAACGTCCTGCTGCTCGACTGGCGGGTCGCGGCGGAGTACGGCTCGCTGCCGCAGGCCGCCCGGCTGCGTGCCGACCTCGTACGGGCGCTGGACGGCTCACTGGACGTCCCCGCGCGTCTGGCGGAGCGGGACGCGGCCTACCCCCGCCGCCGGGGAGTGGAGGCACCTCCGCCCCGGGTGACGGTCGCCCCCGCGGCCTCGCGGCACGCCACGGTGATCGAGGTACGGGCCCAGGACGCGCCGGGGCTGCTGTTCCGGATCGGCCGTGCGCTGGAGAAGTGCGGCGTGCGGGTGCGCAGTGCGCACGTCAGCACACTGGGTGCGAACGCGGTGGACGCCTTTTATGTGACAACCGCCACGGGCGCGCCCCTGCCGGGAGAGGAGGCGGCCTCGGTGGCGCGGGTGCTGGAGGAGACGTTGCGGAAGTGACCCCGCGGTCGCCCGGTGCCCGATGTGGACTGCTGTGGTCGGCGGCCGGGGTCGATTTGCTCGCCGGTCCGGATACCCTGGAGGGCAGCCCAAAACGCCCCCGACCCCGAGGACCGACGCCGCCGTGTTCGATACCCTCTCCGACCGCCTCAGCGCGACTTTCAAAAACCTCCGCGGGAAAGGCCGGCTCTCCGAGGCGGACATCGACGCCACGGCGCGCGAGATCCGCATTGCGCTTCTCGAAGCCGACGTGGCCCTGCCCGTCGTCCGCTCCTTCATCAAGAGCGTGAAGGAAAGGGCCCTCGGAAGCGAGGTCTCCAAGGCACTGAACCCCGCCCAGCAAGTCCTCAAGATCGTCAACGACGAGCTGGTCACGATCCTCGGCGGTGAGACCCGCCGTCTGCGGTTCGCCAAGCAGCCGCCGACGGTGATCATGCTCGCGGGTCTGCAGGGTGCCGGAAAGACCACCCTCGCGGGCAAGCTCGGCAAGTGGCTCGAGGAGCAGGGGCACTCCCCGCTGCTGGTCGCCGCCGACCTCCAGCGCCCGAACGCGGTCAACCAGCTCAGCGTCGTCGCCGAGCGTGCGGGCGTCGCCGTCTACGCGCCCGAACCGGGCAACGGAGTCGGCGACCCGGTCAAGGTCGCCAAGGACTCCATCGAGTTCGCCAAGGCCAAGGTCCACGACATCGTGATCGTGGACACCGCCGGCCGCCTCGGCATCGACCAGGAGATGATGCAGCAGGCCGCGGACATCCGGGACGCGGTCTCGCCCGACGAGATCCTGTTCGTCGTCGACGCGATGATCGGTCAGGACGCCGTCAACACGGCCGAGGCCTTCCGCGACGGCGTCGGCTTCGACGGCGTGGTGCTCGCCAAGCTCGACGGTGACGCCCGTGGTGGTGCGGCCCTGTCGATTCGGCAGATCACCGGCAAGCCGATCATGTTCGCGTCGAACGGTGAGAAGCTCGAGGACTTCGACGCCTTCCACCCGGACCGGATGGCCTCGCGCATCCTCGACATGGGTGACCTGCTCACCCTGATCGAGCAGGCGGAGAAGACGTTCAGCCAGGAAGAGGCCCAGAAGATGGCCTCCAAACTGGCGTCCAAGAAGGGCCAGGACTTCACCCTGGACGACTTCCTGGCCCAGATGGAGCAGGTCAGGAAGATGGGCTCCATCTCCAAGCTGCTCGGCATGCTCCCGGGCATGGGCCAGATCAAGGACCAGATCAACAACCTGGACGAGCGGGACGTCGACCGCACGGCCGCGATCATCAAGTCGATGACCCCCGGAGAGCGCCAGGAACCGACGATCATCAACGGCTCGCGCCGGGCCCGTATCGCCAAGGGTTCGGGTGTGGAGGTCAGTGCGGTCAAGAACCTGGTCGAACGGTTCTTCGAGGCTCGCAAGATGATGTCCCGCATGGCCCAGGGCGGCGGCATGCCCGGCATGCCGGGGATCCCGGGCATGGGCGGCGGCGCCGGCCGGACGAAGAAGCAGCCGAAGAAGGTCAAGGGCAAGCAGCGCTCCGGCAACCCGATGAAGCGCAAGCAGCAGGAGCAGGAGGAAGCCGCCCGCCGTGCCGCGGCCCAGAGCGGAAGCGCCTTCGGCCTGCCACAGCAGAGCGGTCAGGAGTTCGAGCTGCCGGACGAGTTCAAGAAGTTCATGGGCTGACCCGCACGACGGTCCGCGCCGTACGACGCCGAGGGCGCCCCTCACCGGAGGGGCGCCCTCAGCGCATGCCGGGGTGTCGAGGGTGCCGTACCGTCCGATATATGACCAATGCGGCGCCACCACGCAAAACCCCGGACAAGCCGTGGCGCACGGAGGGCACCTCGGACGAACCGTCCCGGCGGCTGGGCGGCCGAAAGGCGCCTGGTGGGTGGTGGGGTCTGGCCGCCGCCGCAGTCATCGTCTTCCTCGCCGTCTACGCCGCGCTGACGTACTTCACCGCGGCCAACGAACCGACCATCTCGTACACGGAGTTCAGCAAGCAGGTCGACGCCGGAAACGTCACCAAGGTGTACTCCAAGGGCGACGCGATCCAGGGACAGCTGAAGCAGGCGCGACCCAGGCCGGGCGGCGGGGAGTACACCAAGTTCAAGACGCAGCGCCCGGCCTTCGCGGACGACAAGCTCTGGCAGAACCTGACCGCGCACCATGTCACCGTGACCGCCCAGCCGGTGGTGCAGGAGCGCAGCTTTCTGTCCAATCTGCTGATCTCGCTGCTGCCGCTGCTGATCCTGGCGGCGGTGTGGATCTTCATCGCGCGCCGGGTGCGAACCGGCCTCGGCGGTCCGGGCGGCATGCTGGGCCGCAGGGCGCCGCCCAAGCCGGTCGAGCTGCAGCCGGGCATCAGGCGCACCACGTTCGCCGACGTCGCCGGCATCGACGAGGTCAAGGGCGAGCTGAACGATGTCGTCGACTTCCTGAGGAACCCGGACGCGTACCGCAGGATGGGCGCGAAGATGCCGCGCGGCGTCCTGCTGACGGGTCCGCCCGGCACGGGCAAGACACTGCTGGCCCGGGCGGTGGCAGGCGAGGCGGGCGTGCCGTTCTTCTCCGCTTCGGCCTCCGAGTTCATCGAGATGATCGTGGGCGTCGGTGCGTCCCGCGTCCGCGAACTGTTCACCGAGGCCCGCAAGGCCGCCCCGTCGATCATCTTCATCGACGAGATCGACACGATCGGGCGGATACGGGGCGGCGGCGCCTCGCTGGGCGGCCACGACGAGCGTGAGCAGACCCTGAACCAGATCCTCACCGAGATGGACGGCTTCTCGGGCTCCGAGGGCGTGATCGTCATCGCTGCGACGAACCGCGCCGACGTCCTGGACCCGGCGCTGACCCGCCCCGGCCGTTTCGACCGGGTGGTCACCGTCTCGCCGCCGGACCGCGACGGCCGCCAGGCCATCCTGCGGATCCACGCGCGCGACATGCCCCTCGCCCCGGACGTGGACCTGCCCCAGGTGGCCCGGATGACCCCGGGCATGACCGGCGCGGAACTGGCCAACCTCGCCAACGAGTCGGCGCTCCTCGCGGTCAAGCGGAAGCAGCCGCAGGTGGCGCAGCACGACTTCCTGGAGGCCCTGGAGAAGGTCCAGCTGGGCGCCGCACGCTCGCTCCTGATGCCCGAGGAGGAGCGGCGGCGCACCGCCTACCACGAGAGCGGGCACGCCCTGCTGGGGATGCTGCAACCGGGCGCCGACCCCGTCCGCAAGGTCACCATCGTGCCGCGCGGCCGGGCTCTGGGAGTGACGCTGTCGACCCCCGAGGCCGACAGGTACGCGTACACCGAGGAGTATCTGCGCGGCCGCATCATCGGCGCCCTGGGCGGCATGGCCGCGGAACACGTGGTCTTCGGCGTCATCACCACGGGTTCCGAGAACGACCTCGAACAGGTCACCAACCTCACCCGCGGCATGGTCGCCCGCTGGGGCATGAGCGAACGGGTGGGCCGCTTCTCGGCTCTCCCCAACGACGCGCAGCAGCCCTACGGCCTCGCGGCGGCCCCGCAGACGCTGGATGTGATCGAGAGCGAGATGCGCCGCATCGTGGACGACTGCTACGAGGAGGCGTGCCGCAAACTCACCGACCACCGGGGGCAACTGGACGCCCTGGCGGAGGCGCTGCTGGTCAACGAGACCCTGGACGAGGCGGAGGCGTACCGCCTCGCTGGCGTCCTGCGCCCGAGGAAGGACGACTGAGCGACCCGCCGGACGGGGCCCGGGCGCGTGGGCTAGGGGATGCGCGCGATCAGGTAGCGGAACACATTCGGCATCCACACTGTTCCGTCCGCCCGCCGATAGGGGTGCAGCGCCTCCGTCAGTTCCTTGTCGACCTGCTCCTGTTCCGTGGCGCCGATCGCCGCGTCGAAGAGCCCCGTCGACAGCATCCCCCGCACAGCGCTGCCCATGTCGGCGTATCCGAAGGGGCAGGCGACCCGCCCCGACCCGTCCGGCCGCAGTCCGCAGCGCTGCGCCACCTCCTCCAGGTCATCGCGCCGGGACGGGCACCAACTGCTGCTGTCCCCCTGGGGATCGGCCAGTTTCGCGGCGATCCGGAGCACGGACGAGGCGCTGCACCGTTCCGGCGGGCCCCAGCCGGCGAGCACCACGAACGCGCCGTGCTCCGCGAGTGGTGTGGCCGCGGTGAGTTGTTCCTCGACGCCCTCCTCGGCCTCGGCCGCGCATCCGATCGGATCGAAGACGGTCACCAGGTTGTACGCCGGCGCTCCCGGCGCGGCCGCCGCCTCCCGCGGGGACCCGTCGACGATCCAGGTGTCCGCACGCGTGTGCGTGTCCCACGTTCCCGGCAGCAGCCGCTCGCGGGCGAAGGGCAGCCGTTCGTCCGCACCGCGGTCGACACCGGTGACCGAGGCGCCCCGGGAGGCGGCCATCAGCAGAGCGAGTCCCGCACCGCATCCGAGCCCGAGCAGCCGCGTCCCGGATCCCACCTCGAGCCGCTCGTAGACGGCCTCGTAGAGCGGCACGAGCATCCGCTCCTGGATCTCGACCCAGTCACGCGCGTGTGCACGCCGATCCGCGAGGGGAGTCGCCCCCGCGTGGGGGAGGTGCTGTCGCGCGAGCGTAGGTGTCATCGAAAGCGCCTCATTCCGCCGAGAGTTGCCGCTGTGTCCGATTCCTTGGCCCCCGTGACGGGCGTTCCACCCAGAAACCCCCCGTATGCCAGGTAACTCCGCCCCCGTCGTGGCGTCCAGGGGGTGCGACGCACTCCCTCTGAGCCGTCCGTGCGCCCCTGCCCACCTCCGGGTGACAAATCATTCACGGTACAAGGAGGCGTCCCCGTACCATTCGCGCCATGGCCAAGACACCCGTTCTCACGCCCCGTGCGGACGACTTTCCGCGCTGGTACCAGGAGCTGACCAACAAGGCCGAACTGGCCGACAACGGGCCGGTGCGCGGCACCATGGTCATCCGACCGTACGGGTACGGGTTGTGGGAGCGGATGCAGGCCGAGATGGACGCCCGCATCAAGGAGACCGGAACCCAGAACGCGTACTTCCCGCTGCTGATCCCGCAGTCGTATCTGACCAGGGAGGCCGACCACGTCGAAGGCTTCGCGCCCGAACTCGCGGTCGTCACGCACGGCGGAGGCAAGGGCCTCGAAGAGCCCGCCGTGGTCCGGCCGACCTCCGAGACCATCATCAACGAGTACTTCTCCAAGTGGATCCAGAGCTACCGTGACCTGCCCCTGCTGATCAACCAGTGGGCGAACGTGGTGCGTTGGGAGCTTCGGCCCCGCCTCTTCCTGCGCACCTCGGAGTTCCTGTGGCAGGAGGGCCACACCGCGCACGCCACCCACGAGGAGGCACGCGACTTCGCCGCGCACATCCAGCGGAACGTGTACGGCGACTTCCTGGAGAACGTCCTCGCGGTGGACTTCGTGTCCGGGCGCAAGACGGTCAAGGAGCGCTTCGCCGGCGCCATCAACACCCTGACACTCGAAAGCATGATGGGCGACGGCAAGGCCCTTCAGATGGTCACCAGCCACGAACTGGGCCAGAACTTCGCCAAGGCGTTCAACACCCGCTTCCTCTCGAAGGACGGCGCGCAGGAATACGTCTGGCAGACTTCCTGGGGCTCCACCACCCGCATGATCGGCGCCCTGGTGATGACGCACGGCGACGACGACGGGCTCCGGATTCCGCCACGTCTGGCACACATCCAGGCCGTCGTCCTCGCGATCAAGGACGACGAGGCGGTTCTGGCCAAGGTGCACGAGATCGGCGACCGGCTGAGGGCGGCCGGTGTGCGCGTCCACGTGGACGACCGCACCGACACCCCCTTCGGCCGCCGAGCCGTCGACTGGGAGCTCAAGGGTGTGCCCGTACGCATCGAGGTCGGCCCCCGCGACCTGGAGAACGGCACCGCCATGCTGGCCCGCCGCATTCCCGGCGGCAAGGAGCCGGTGGCACTCGAGTCGCTCGCGGGACTGCTGCCCGGGATCCTCGAGGAGGACCAGGCGCTGCTCCTGAAGCAGTCGCGGGAGCGCCGCCTGTCCCGAACGGCAGAGGTGTCGACGATCGACGAGGCCGTCGAGGCGGCGATCGCCGGGGGCTGGGCCCGCATTCCGTGGTCCGTGCTCGGCGAGGACGGCGAGGCCAAGCTGGCCGAGCACGCCGTGACCGTACGTTGTCTGGTCACCGAGGACGGGGCGGTTCCCGACGCGGATGACGCACCGGGTAACGTCGCGGTCGTCGCGCGCGCTTATTGAGGTACGAGGAGATGAGGCCGAAACGCCTCTTGCGCATCGGCAGGCCACAGGTGCCCCGGCGTGTGCGGTTCACCTACGCGCCGGTGCGTAGTGGTCACTACGCACCGGCTTGGTAGGAGCTGTGAGGCTTCTCCGCAGATCATCGCACCCGCCCTCCTCCGGACGCATCAGCGGCAAACTGACGGGTACGTGCAAATTATTTGGGATGGCCCGGAATAGGAACACGGAGGCACTCCGGCTCGTTGTCATTACGTGAGCACGACACCACCTGTTCTCGCCGCAGAGCTGGCGCAGGCGTGGGCCGACATTCAGCGGTACCACCCCGAGCTGCCAGATCTTGCCGCGCCTGAGTCCCTGATCGGAGAGTCGTCGTCCGCCTGTGGGCACGAGCTCTCCTTCGAGCGACTGCTCCATGAGGCAGTCCATGGCATCGCCGCCGCCCGCGGCGTACGCGACACCTCCCGTGCCGGCCGCTATCACAACCGCAGATTCCTCGCGATCGCCGAGGAGCTGGGCCTGGACCATCCCGAGGAGCCGCACCCGAGCAGCGGTTTCTCGCTGGTCACCCTCAACCCCGAGGCGAAGCGGCGTTACCGGCCGACGATCGAACGGCTGCAGCGGGCGCTGAAGGCCCACTCGGCGGCGACGGCCGCGGACACGTCCCGCACGTTCCGGGGCCCGGCCGCCCGCCACGGCTCCTCCGGAGGCGGCGTCCGCGTCAAGGCGGTCTGCGACTGCGGCCGCAACGTCCGCGTCGTTCCGTCGGTTCTGGCGCAGGCCCCGATCGTGTGCGGCGGCTGCGGAAAGCCGTTCCGCATCCCGGAGCCGGTGGGGGCGGCGGCGAGCTGACGCGACGGCTGCTCGTGGCAGCCGTACTCGGTGAGTCGCTCCCCACGCGTACGGCTGCGCACGCCCGTGCCGCAGGGCGGCACGGGCGGCATCCGCGAGCACCGGGGCGTGGCCAACGCCCGGAGCCCGGCGCCGGGTGCCTCCTCGGCATGTCCGGGCGCACCCCTGGCGGGCAAAGCCTCCGACAAGGTATGGCAGAATGGCTAGCTGTACTCGACAGCCGCACAGGACCCCTCTCTCCTCCGGCTGACGCGTCCATCGGGCCCTCGGGTACCGCAACCCCACGCGGCCGACCCGCCGTGCCCAACCACGTCAAACCAGGAGAACCCACTCCCGTGGCAGTCAAGATCAAGCTGAAGCGTCTGGGCAAGATCCGTTCGCCTCACTACCGCATCGTCGTCGCCGACTCCCGCACCCGCCGTGACGGCCGGGCCATCGAGGAGATCGGCAAGTACCACCCGACCTACAACCCGTCGGTCATCACGGTGGACGCCGAGCGTGTGGCGTACTGGCTCGGTGTCGGCGCTCAGCCGACCGAGCCCGTGCTCGCCATCCTGAAGAAGACCGGCGACTGGCAGAAGTTCAAGGGCGAGCCCGCCCCGGCACCGCTGCTGGTGGCCGAGCCCAAGGCCGCGCGTCCGTCCTTCGAGGCGCTCGGCGGCGACGACGAGGGCAAGGGTGAGGCGATCACCCAGAAGAAGAAGGCCGAGAAGAAGGACGAAGCCGCGGCCGAGTCGTCTTCGTCTGAGTCGACCGAGGCCTGAGCATGCTCGAGGAGGCTCTCGAGCACCTCGTGAAGGGCATCGTCGACAACCCTGACGATGTGCAGGTGGCCTCGCGCAACCTGCGCCGTGGGCGTGTGCTCGAGGTCCGGGTCCACCCCGACGACCTCGGCAAGGTGATCGGCCGCAACGGCCGCACCGCGCGCGCTCTGCGTACCGTCGTGGGCGCCATCGGCGGCCGTGGCGTCCGTGTCGACCTCGTCGACGTGGATCACGTCCGCTGACGCTTATCGCAACCGGCTCGGGCCGGGGAGGGCCACTGGGCCGTCCCCGGCCCGCGGTCGTTACGACAGGAGATCTTCACAAGTGCAGCTGGTAGTCGCACGGATCGGCCGCGCCCACGGCATCAAGGGCGAGGTCACCGTGGAGGTACGTACCGACGAGCCGGAGCTCAGGCTCGCCCCCGGCGCCGTGCTGGCGACCGATCCCGCGGCCGCGGGCCCGCTCACCGTCGCATCCGGCCGGGTGCACAGCGGCCGGCTGCTGCTGCGCTTCGACGGCGTTCAGGACCGCACCGCCGCCGAGGCCCTGCGCAACATCCTTCTGATCGCCGACGTCGATCCGGACGAGCTTCCCGAGGGCGAGGACGAGTACTACGACCATCAGCTCGTCGACCTGGACGTGGTGACCGTGGACGGCGTGGAGGTGGGCCGGATCACCGAGATCTCGCATCTGCCCTACCAGGACCTGTTCGTGGTGGAGCGTCCGGACGGGACCGAGGTGCTGGTCCCGTTCGTCGAGCGGATCGTCACCGAGATCGACCTGGACGAGCAGCGGGCGGTCATCGACCCCCCGCCGGGCCTGATCGACGACCGTGCCGAGATCGCGTCCTCCCGCGCCTCCCGAGAAGAGGCATGATGCGGCTCGACGTCGTCACGATCTTCCCCGAGTACCTGGAGCCGCTGAACGTTTCCCTCGTCGGCAAGGCACGCGTGCGTGGACAGCTGAACGTCCATGTGCACGATCTGCGGTCCTGGACGTACGACCGCCACAACACGGTCGACGACACCCCCTACGGCGGCGGTCCCGGCATGGTCATGAAGACCGAGCCCTGGGGCGCGGCGCTGGACGACATCCTGGCCGACGGGTACGAGACCGGTTCCGCAGCGCCCGCCCTGCTGGTGCCCACGCCCAGCGGCCGCCCCTTCACCCAGGAACTCGCCGTCGAGCTCTCCGGGCGCCCGTGGCTGATCTTCACGCCCGCTCGCTATGAGGGCATCGATCGCCGGGTCATCGACGAGTACGCAACCCGGATACCGGTGTACGAGGTGTCCATCGGGGACTACGTCCTCGCGGGCGGCGAGGCGGCCGTCCTCGTCATCACCGAGGCGGTGGCCCGGTTGCTGCCCGGGGTTCTGGGCAACGCCGAATCCCACCGGGACGACTCCTTCGCGCCCGGTGCGATGGCGAACCTCCTGGAGGGGCCCGTCTACACCAAGCCGCCGCTCTGGCGCGGCCGGGACATCCCCGAGGTCCTGCTCAGCGGCCACCACGGCAGGATCGCCCGCTGGCGCCGGGACGAGGCCCTGAAGCGCACGACGGCCAACCGGCCCGACCTGATCGAGCGCTGCGACCCCGCGGCCTTCGACAAGAAGGACCGCGAAATGCTCTCCGTCCTGGGGTGGGCACCGGACCCGGAAGGCGCGCGGAACGGCCGATTTTGGCGCAGGCCGGAGCGCGTGGAAGAATAGGCGGCTGTTGTCCGCGTCCGGCGTGCGCCCCTGCCGCAGGGGGATACGACGCCCGCTCCGACACGGCCGACACTACTTGCAGAAAAACTACTTCCCGCCGATGACCTGTGGCATCGGTGAAGAAAGCAGACGAAATGTCTCACCTGCTCGACTCCGTCGACACCGCGTCGCTGCGCAGCGACATCCCGGCCTTCCGCCCGGGTGACACCGTCAACGTCCACGTCCGCGTCATCGAGGGCAACCGCTCCCGTGTGCAGCAGTTCAAGGGCGTGGTGATCCGCCGCCAGGGCGCCGGTGTCCGCGAGACCTTCACGGTCCGCAAGGTCTCCTTCTCCGTCGGCGTCGAGCGCACCTTCCCGGTGCACACCCCGATCGTGGAGAAGATCGACCTGGTCACCAAGGGTGACGTGCGCCGCGCCAAGCTCTACTACCTGCGCGACCTGCGCGGCAAGGCGGCGAAGATCAAGGAGAAGCGCGAGAACTGAGCGCCTCCGGGGGTTCAGACCAGGGCCGGATAGCATCTGGCCCTGATGAACACCGAAGCACAGCACATGGAGCGCGACCGCTCCCCCGAACCCACAGGCTCCGAGGAGATCTCGGACCCGCCGGGTCCGGCGGGGCGGTCGCGCTTCGCGTTGGTGTCCAGGACCGTCGACTGGCTGCCCGGTGGACGGATCACCCTGACCGTGTTGGTCTGCCTGTTGTTTCTCCTCACACTCAGCACGTTCGTGACGCAGCCCTTCGAGATCCCCAGCAGTTCGATGGAGCGCGGATTGAGGGTTGGGGACCGCGTGCTCGTAAATAAGTTGGCGTACCGTTTCGGATCGAAGCCGCAGCGGGGAGACGTCGTCGTGTTCGACGGCTCCGGGTATTTCGGGAACGCCGACTACGTCAAGCGGGTAGTAGGTGTGGGGGGAGACCATGTGGTCTGCTGTGACACGGAGGGGAGGCTCGAGGTGAACGGCCGGTCGGTCGACGAGTCGTCGTATCTGTATCCCGGCAACAGCCCGTCCGACGTCGCCTTCGATGCCGTCGTGCCCGACGGCACGCTGTTCGTGCTCGGCGACCACCGCAGTGACTCCAGCGACTCCCGCGACCACCTGGGCTCGCCGGGCGGCGGGATGATCCCGCTCGGCTCGGTGATCGGCAGGGCCGACTGGGTGGTCTGGCCCTCCGCACACTGGAGGCACATCACGCGTCCCGACGCCCATGCACGGGTGCCCGTCGCGGACGGTGCCCATGGGTAACCGCGGCAAACCGCGTGGCGTGCCGATCGACACCGCCACCCAGAACCTCCTGCCCACCGGCTCGCGGCGCGCCTCAGGCCACGCTCCCAGCGGTCGCAGCCGCGCCGAGCGGCGCAGGCTCCAGCGCAAGGTCAAGCGGAGGCGGAGGCGCTCCGCCGTCAAGGAGATACCCCTCCTGGCCGGCGTCGCCGTCCTCATAGCGCTCGTCCTGAAGACGTTCCTCGTGCAGGCCTTCGTGATCCCGTCGGGCTCCATGGAGAACACGATCCAGATCGGCGACCGCGTCCTCGTCGACAAGCTGACCCCGTGGTTCGGCTCCGAGCCGCAGCGCGGAGACGTCGTCGTCTTCAGGGACCCCGGCGACTGGCTGGCCGGGGAGAAGACCACCAAGAAGAACGACCCCGTCGGCATCAAGCAGATCAAGGAAGGGCTCACCTGGATCGGTCTGCTGCCCTCCGACAACGACAAGGACCTCATCAAGCGGGTCGTCGCCGTCGGCGGGGACACCGTGAAGTGCTGCGACACCCAAGGACGCGTCACCGTCAACGGGACGCCCCTGAACGAGCCGTACGTTCACCCGGGGAACAAACCTTCGGACTTCTCGTTCTCGGTGACCGTGCCTCCGGACCGCCTGTGGGTCATGGGCGACCACCGCGCCAACTCGGCCGACTCGCGCTACCACCGAACCGAGGCGTTCAGCGGTACTGTCTCCGAGAACTCCGTCGTCGGCCGCGCCGTGGTCATCGCCTGGCCCCTCGGGCACTGGGCACGTCTGAAGGACCCGGACACTTACGCGTCGGTGCCGGGCGGATCGACCACCGCACTCGGTCCGTCGCATAGGGTGGCCTCTGCGGATCGATTTGGATTGATCCCGCTCCCGAGCCCTGCGGAACTCCCGCTCGTTATGGGAGTGGTGGGCCTGCGTCGACTGGGGCGCCGGCGGCGATACGGAGTGAGGAGTGGACGTGGGGGATTTGGCGGTCGGCGCACGGTCCGGACACGAAGGTCCCGAAGATCGGCCGGAGCGACCCGACGAGACGGCTGCCCCGGCCGTGGACCGCGACGCAGGCTCAGGGGGTAACTCCTCGGGCCGTGGCACGCAGGGCGACGGGCAGGCCCCCCAGCGGAAGAAGCAGCGCTCCTTCTGGAAGGAACTTCCGCTCCTCATCGGTATCGCGCTGGTGCTCGCGCTGCTGATCAAGACGTTCCTGGTGCAGGCGTTCTCGATCCCCTCGGACTCGATGCAGAACACCCTCCAGCAGGGTGACCGTGTGCTCGTGGACAAGCTGACCCCCTGGTTCGGCTCCCAGCCCTCCCGCGGCGAGGTGGTCGTCTTCCACGACCCGGACAACTGGCTCGCGGGCGAGCCCACGGCCACGCCCAACGCCCTCCAGACCGCCCTGAGCTGGATTGGCCTCATGCCGTCGGCGGAGGAGAAGGACCTCATCAAGCGGGTCGTCGGCGTCGCGGGTGACACCATCGAGTGCAAGGGCACCGGCCCGCTGACGGTCAATGGCATGGCGCTGAACGAGCCCTACGTCTACCCCGGGAACACTCCGTGCAGCGTCGACGACCAGGGCGGCCAGTTCAAGGTCACGGTGCCTGCGGGCAGAATCTGGGTCATGGGTGACCACCGGCAGAACTCGCTGGACTCCCGCTACCACCAGCAGGACAGGTACCAGGGCTTCGTGCCCGTGGAGAACGTCGTGGGCCGCGCCATCGTCGTCGCCTGGCCGCCCACCCGCTGGGACACGCTGCCGATCCCGGACACCTTCGACCAGGGCCTGAACGAGACGGTCCCGGGAGCGCTCGGCCTGACCGGCGCGGTACCGCTGGTGCTGTGGCGCAGGCGGCGGGTCACTGCGCGCCTTACCGCCGGAAACCCCAGGGTTACTGGGGGCGGTACCGCCCGGTAGTGTGCCGTCCCAGATCGCCGATCTTTCGTGGACCGAGCGCGGGCCACGAAAGCGAATCTCCGACCTGGGGAGCACTGGGATGAGCAGGACTGGTCGTACGGAAGAAGGCCGCGGACGGCTCGGCAGGACCCTGTCGGGGCTGGTCGTGGCCCTCGGCTGTGTGCTCTTCCTCGGCGGGTTCGTCTGGGGCGCCATCGTCTACCGGCCCTACACCGTGCCGACCGACTCCATGTCGCCCACCATCATGGCCGGTGACCGGGTCATGGCCCAGCGCGTCGACACCGCCGACATCACCCGTGGCGACGTCGTCGTCTTCAAGCAGAAGAGCTGGGGCAACATGCCGATCGTGAAGCGGGTCGTGGCGGTCGGTGGCGACACGATCGCCTGCTGCACCGAGGGCAAGCTGACCGTCAACGGCAAGCAGATCCAGGAGTCGTACCTCAGCAAGGGCCAGCCCGCCGAGCTGAAGACGATCCCGACCATCACCGTCCCCAAGGGGCGCCTGTTCCTCCTCGGCGACGAGCGCAGCGGCTCCCTGGACTCCACGGCGCATCTCACGGAGGCCTTCAGCGGCACGGTGCCCCGCAGTGCGGTGGACGCCCGGGTGGACGCCGTGGTGTGGCCGATGAACGGCATGCTGGAACGTCCGACGGGCTTCGAGGCGCTGGGCCCGATCTCGTCGCCCGGACCCCTGCGGCCGATCGTCGGCGTGATCGTGGCCGGCGCGGTGCTGGTCATGGCCGGCGCGGCGTACGGGGCCATCGCCGATCGCGCCGGCCGCAGGCGCCGCGCCCCGCGGACGGAGCTGACCGGTGCACGCTGAGCCGTCACCGCCCCCACTGCCCTCCGGACCGCAGGCGGGCGGGGCGGGCGTGCAGGACGGGTACGCGGGTGGGCTGCGCAAGGTGGCCAGAGTGGTGCTCCTCGATCCGCAGGACCGCATCCTGCTGCTCCACGGGCACGAGCCGGACGATCCCTCCGACGACTGGTGGTTCACCCCCGGTGGCGGCGTGGAGGGCGACGAGACGCGCGAGCAGGCCGCTCTGCGCGAACTGGCGGAGGAGACCGGTATCACCGATGTCGAGCTCGGGCCGGTGCTCTGGCAGCGGAGGTGCTCCTTCCCGTTCGCCGGACGCCGCTGGGACCAGGACGAGTGGTACTACCTCGCCCGCACGACCGGGACGGGTACGGCCAGGGCCGCGCTGGGCCTGACGGAGCTGGAAAAGCGCAGTGTCGCCGGAGTGCGGTGGTGGTCGTGCGGAGAACTGGCCCAGGCGCATGAGACGGTGTATCCGAAGAGACTCGCCGAGCTGCTGCGCACGCTGCTCGACGAAGGTCCCCCGGCCAGGCCCGAGATCCTCCGCACAGAAATCGTCTAGAGGCGCACGGGACTGGCGCACAATGGTGGGATCGCACGGCTGAAGGGGAACATGCCATGAGCGCCGAGGACCTCGAGAAGTACGAGACCGAGATGGAGCTGAAGCTCTACCGGGAGTACCGCGATGTCGTCGGTCTGTTCAAATACGTGATCGAGACCGAGCGGCGCTTCTACCTCACCAACGACTACGAGATGCAGGTGCACTCGGTTCAGGGCGAGGTGTTCTTCGAGGTGTCCATGGCGGATGCCTGGGTCTGGGACATGTATCGACCTGCTCGCTTCGTGAAGCAGGTGCGCGTGCTCACGTTCAAGGACGTGAATATCGAGGAGCTGAACAAGAGCGATCTGGAGCTTCCGGGTGGGTGACGGCCGCACCCGGAAGGGTGACGAAGTTGTCCACAGCCGCTGAGTGGTCCACCAAGATCCACTCTGCCGGGGCGGATGCGTGACGGTTGGCGCCGGAGGTGGTGCCGACATGAACGCACGAGGTGCACTCGGCAGGTACGGCGAGGAGCTGGCCGCCCGGCGGCTGACGGCGGCGGGGATGACGATCCTGGAGCGCAACTGGCGCTGCGGCAGGATCGGCGAGATCGACATCGTGGCCCGGGACGGCGACGTCCTGGTCGTCTGCGAGGTCAAGACCCGCAGAGGCGGCCGCTTCGAGCATCCGATGGCCGCCGTCACCCCCGTCAAGGCCGAGCGGCTGCGCGGCCTCGCCGAGCGCTGGGTCCAGGCACACGGAGGGACACCACCGGGAGGGGTGCGCATCGACCTCCTCGGTGTCGTCCTGCCCGGACGCGGCGCCGCCCTGGTCGAACATGTCCAGGGGGTGGCGTGATGGGGTTCGCGCGCACATGCTCCGTGGCACTGGTCGGCGTCGAGGGCGTGGTGGTCGAGGTCCAGGCCGACCTCGAACTGGGCGTGGCGGCGTTCACGCTGGTGGGCCTGCCCGACAAGAGCCTGACGGAGAGCCGGGACCGGGTGCGGGCGGCCGTGGTGAACTCGGGTGCCGATTGGCCGCAGAAGAAGCTCACGGTCGGGCTCAGCCCCGCGTCCGTGCCGAAGGCGGGCAGCGGATTCGACCTCGCCGTCGCCTGCGCGGTGCTCGGCGCGGCCGAACGGATCGATCCCCGGGTGCTCGCCGACATCGTGATGATCGGCGAGCTGGGCCTGGACGGGCGGGTCCGTCCGGTGCGGGGCATTCTGCCGGCGGTGCTGGCCGCGGTGGACGCGGGATACGAACAGGTGGTCGTGCCGGAGTGCGCCGCCGCCGAGGCCTCGCTCGTCCCCGGTGTGTCCGTACTGGGGGTCCGCAGTCTGCGCCAGCTGATCGCCGTCCTCGCCGACGAGCCCGTGCCCGAGGAGCAGCCGGACGAGCAGGGCCGCCCCGATCCGCTCCTCGCCGGTCTGCGGGTACCCGGCACCGGGGCCTCCACCGGGATGCACAGCATCGGCGCCGCGCAGCACGACCAGGGCCATGACCTCTCCGACGTCGTCGGCCAGATCTCGGCGCGTACGGCGCTGGAGGTCGCCGCGGCCGGCGGGCACCACCTGTTCCTGGAAGGTCCACCGGGCGCCGGGAAGACGATGCTCGCCGAGCGGCTGCCCGCCCTTCTTCCGAGGCTCAGTAGGCAGGAATCCCTGGAGGTCACCGCCGTGCACTCGGTGGCGGGCCTGCTTCCCGCTGGCAAACCCCTGATCGACGTCGCCCCCTATTGCGCCCCACACCACTCGGCCACCATGCAGGCTCTCGTCGGCGGCGGTCCCGGCACGGCCCGCCCCGGAGCCGTGTCCCTTTCCCACCGCGGGGTGCTCTTCCTCGACGAGGCGCCAGAGTTCACCGGTCAGGCCCTGGACGCGCTGCGCCAGCCCCTGGAGTCCGGGCACGTCGTGATCGCCCGCAGCGCGGGCGTCGTGCGTTTCCCGGCGAGATTTCTCATGGTGCTCGCGGCCAACCCCTGCCCCTGCGGCCGCTTCTCCCAGCGCGACACCTCGTGCGAGTGCCCGCCCTCGGCGATCCGCCGCTATCAGGCCCGGCTCTCCGGCCCCCTGCTGGACCGGGTGGACCTGCGTGTCGAGGTCGATCCCGTCACGCGTGCGGAGCTCACCCGGGGCGACGCGCGGGGCGAGTCCACCGCGACGGTCGCCGACCGGGTCCGGGAGGCCAGGCAGAGGGCGGCGGCACGACTGGCGGGCACGCCCTGGCGGACGAACAGCGAAGTCCCCGGTCGGGCACTGCGCAATCGCTGGCATGCGGCGAGTGGCGCGATGGGCGAGGCGGAGCGCAGCCTGGAGCGCGGTGTGCTCACGGCCCGAGGACTCGACCGTGTGCTGCGTGTGGCCTGGACCGTCGCGGACCTTGTCGGACACGACCGGCCGGATGCGTCGGACGTGGCACTCGCCCTGCAACTGCGCACCGGGGTCCCACGGGGTGTGCCGATGGCCATCGGGGCTCTGACATGAGCGGGAGCGATGCCCCGGACGGTGAGCGACTCGCCCGGGTCCTTTTGACCAGGGTGGTCGAACCTGGTGACGAGGTCGCGGGCCGCTGGCTGCGGGAATGGGGAGCCGAGGAGGTGGCCCGGCGGCTGCGGGAGGGCGGGAAGCCGCTCCCGGGGGTCACGGGGAAGCGGTGGGCCGGGATGCGGGCGCGGGCCGGAAGGGCCGAGCCCTCCCGGGACTGGGCCGTGGCCCAGAAGGCGGGGGTGCGCTTCGTATGCCCGGGAGCGTCCGAGTGGCCCGCCCAGCTCGATGACCTCGGGGACGGACGGCCCGTCGGCCTCTGGGCGCGGGGGAAACCCAATCTGCGCATGTGGGCGCTGAAATCCGTGGCGGTCGTGGGCGCGCGGGCCTGCACCGGGTACGGGGCTCATGCGGCGGCCGCCCTCGGCGCCGGGCTCGCGGAGCGCGGCTGGGTGGTCGTCTCCGGCGGGGCGTACGGGGTGGACGGCGCCGCCCATCGGGGCAGCCTCGCGGCAGGCGGCGCCACCGTGGCCGTGCTGGCCTGCGGCGTGGACCGGCCCTACCCGCGCGGGCACACCGAGTTGATCACCAGGATCGCGCACCAGGGACTGGTCGTGGGCGAGTTGCCGCCCGGCGACCATCCGACGCCCCACAGGTTCCTGATCAGAAACCGCGTGATCGCGGCACTCACCCGGGGCACCGTGGTCGTCGAGGCGGCGTACCGCAGCGGCGCGCTGGTCACCGCCCGGGCGGCGCAGCGGCTCGGCAGGTTCACCATGGGCGTGCCCGGCCCGGTCACCAGCGGACTCTCGGCCGGTGTCCACGAACTGCTGCGGGGAGAGGCCGTGCTCGTCTCCGATGCGGCGGACGTCGTGGAACTGGTCGGCGGCATCGGTGAGCTGGCCCCGGACCGGCGTGGCCCCGTGCTGCCAGGCGACCTGCTCGAACCGGCCGCGCGGCGGGTTCTGGCGGCGCTGCCCGGCAGCGCGGCGGCGTCGGTGCCCGATATCGCGAGCGGCGCACAGACGACCGAGGAGGACGCGGTCGCGAGGCTGTACGAACTCCGATCACTTGGTTTCGTCGAACGACACGACGATGGCTGGAAGTTGACACGCCAGGCCGTGATCGCTGCCCGGCAAGATCGCTGCTGGTGTTGACCGAGTGTGTTCGGCCGTCCGGGCGATCCCCCGACAGCCTTGGCAATTCCCGTAGTTGACGCTTTCCAGGGATCACACAGGGCGACGGCCGGGTCTCCGGCACCGGACCCGCCATGCCCGTTCGCGCACGGGTGATCCCTCTCCCTTCGCACACTGCGACACCGCAGTCACGCTACGCTCACGAGGATTCCGACTCAGACCGGCAACTCGACATCAGACCGACAGCTCGCCCAGGCAGCACCGGTTCACACCAGAACGGCACAAGGCGACGAATGCCCCAGCACACCTCCGGGTCCGACCGGGCGGCGATTCCCCCAGCCGCCTGTGACGGCGGCAGCGTGCGCCCGCCCGCTCCCTCGACACTCGACGAGTTGTGGCGGTCGTACAAGGAGACGGGGGACGAGCGGTTACGGGAGCAGCTGATCCTTCACTACTCGCCGTTGGTGAAGTACGTGGCCGGGCGGGTGAGCGTGGGGCTCCCGGCCAATGTGGAGCAGGCGGACTTCGTGTCGTCGGGGGTCTTCGGGCTGATCGACGCGATCGAGAAGTTCGACATCGACCGGGAGATCAAGTTCGAGACGTACGCGATCACGCGGATCCGGGGCGCGATGATCGACGAGTTGCGGGCGCTGGACTGGATCCCGCGGTCGGTTCGGCAGAAGGCGCGTAGCGTGGAGCGGGCGTACGCGACCTTGGAGGCCCGGCTGCGGCGGACGCCGTCCGAGGGTGAGGTGGCCGCGGAGATGGGGATCGGCGTGGAGGAGCTCCACGCCGTCTTCAGTCAGTTGTCGCTGGCGAACGTCGTGGCTCTGGAGGAGCTCCTGCACGTGGGGGGCGAGGGGGGTGACCGCCTGAGCCTGATGGACACCCTCGAGGACACCGCCGCGGACAACCCGGTGGAGGTGGCCGAGGATCGTGAGCTGCGGCGGTTCCTGGCACGTGCGATCAACACGCTGCCCGAACGGGAGAAGACCGTCGTCACCCTCTACTACTACGAGGGACTCACCCTTGCCGAGATCGGCAATGTGCTGGGGGTGACCGAGAGCCGGGTGAGCCAGATCCACACGAAGTCCGTGCTGCAGCTGAGGGCCAAGCTGGCCGGCTTCGGGCGCTGAGACGGGGCGCGGCGTGGTGCGGCACCGGCGGACACGTGCCGGACACCCCCGGCAGGCGGGGCACGAGTACGGCACGTGGCGGGAGCGCCTCCCGTGTGCGGCGGACGGTCCGTAGAGTGGTTGACGTGCCAAGGATTCGAGCGGCCTCCGTGGCCGAGCACCGATCGATGCAGCGAGCCGCCCTGCTGGACGCGGCCCGGTCCCTTCTGTTCGAGGGCGGTACGGAGGCGCTGACCTTCCCTGCTCTCGCCGAGCGGACGGGCCTGGCGCGGTCGTCCGTGTACGAGTACTTCCGCTCCCGCGCGGCCGTCGTCGAGGAACTGTGCGCGGTCGACTTCCCCGTGTGGGCGGCGGAGGTCGAGGCGGCCATGGCCGCGGCGGACGGGCCCGAGGCCAAGATCGAGGCGTATGTACGCCGGCAGCTGGCGCTGGTGGGGGACCGGCGGCACCGGGCCGTGGTGGCCATCTCCGCGAGCGAGCTCGATGACGGGGCGCGCGAGAAGATCCGGGCGGCGCACGGCGGGCTCGTGGCGATGATCGTCGATGCGCTCGGCGAGACGGGTCACCGCGAGCCCCGGCTGGCGGCGATGCTGCTGCAGGGCGTCGTCGACGCGGCCGTCCGGCGCATCGAGTTGGGTGCCGCAGAGGACCCGGCCGCCATCACCGAAGCGGCGGTCGCGATGGTTCTGCGGGGCGTCCGGGGCTGAGCGCGCCGTCAGATGCGGCACCGGGGGCCGCCGCCGGGCTCCGGTGTCTAGTGCGGCG
>NZ_JAYWVC010000600.1:0-1160 GCF_036281785.1 Streptomyces chiangmaiensis
CTTCAGCCACGCTTGGTTGACCTGGAAGTGTCGGGAGGGGAAGCGGCCGAAGCCGGTGGTCTTGCCGCAGCGGATGCGGTCCTCGACGCGGGCGTGGGCGCGGTGGCGGACTTCCAGGTGCTGCAATGAGCCTTCGCCGTAGGCGGTGTCGGTGAGGAAGACCTGGTGGCGCATGCCCTCGTCGAGATCGAACAGGGACAGCTGGGCGCCGGGATGCGGGCGCTCGCGGCGGACGATGATCCGAGTGTCCTCGGGCAGGCCCGGTAGGTCGACCAGGCCGGTGAGCTCGGCGACGTGGGCGCCTTGTCGCAGGGTGCCGTCCTGTTCGAGGGCGGGGTGCCAGACCTGGTCGGGCAGTTGGTGTATCGCTCGGCGGACCGGTTCGGTGATGGACCATCCGACGGAGAAGGAGGTGTGGATCCCGCGCGAGCGGAGGCCGCGTATGTGGGCCAGGAACGCTTTGGTGGATCCGGCGCTGTCCGCACGGATGAGGATGCTGGTGCCGTGGCGGTGGATATCGGGGAGCTGGGCGAGCGCGGCGTCGAGCACGGTGATGTGGTCCTCGGCGGTGTTGGGCGCGGCGTTGCCGGGCCGCAGCAGGCCGGCCAGGGCCTCGCCGGTGTTGTCGAGGAAGCACAGCAGCGGGTGGTAGCCGAAGCCGTGTTTGTAGGTCGGCGCTGCGTTCTCCTTCTCGGAGTGGCAGGTGACCAGGGTGGCGTCGATGTCCGGAACCAGGCCGGGCAGTTCGCGTCCGCCTGCACGGGAGGCCGGTATTGCCTCCCGCTTCTCGCCGGCTTGCAGCCAGGCGACCTCGCGGGCGGTGGCACGGGCCGCGCACAGAGCGCCGAGTGCGGCCGGATCGATGCCCGCCAGCAGTCGCCACGCGGTGGGATTGGACGCGACCGGGCCGAAGACCTCGGCCTGATCGCGCAGCAGGGCCAGGTCGGCGATCGCCTCGCCGCCGTC
This sequence comes from Streptomyces chiangmaiensis, assembly GCF_036281785.1. Classification (NCBI taxonomy): domain Bacteria; kingdom Bacillati; phylum Actinomycetota; class Actinomycetes; order Kitasatosporales; family Streptomycetaceae; genus Streptomyces; species Streptomyces chiangmaiensis. The sequence continues at coordinate 967 of NZ_JAYWVC010000600.1, forward strand.
GGCCGGCATCACTGCCAAGTCCACGGCGATCCGGCCGGGGGGTGACCGGTGCCGCGCGGCCGTAGTTGGCGCAGCGCGGCGGTGAAGGCCGTGGTCAGGCCGGTGGCATCGGCGAGATCGGCCAGCAGCCGGGACCCGGCATGACTGACCACCCCGTGGCCGTCGGCTGATACGACGAGCTTGGGACGCGACTC
>NZ_JAYWVC010000601.1:0-1155 GCF_036281785.1 Streptomyces chiangmaiensis
AGTCGCGATCCGGCTGGTGAAGGCGGGGCGCTGGCCGGTGACGGTCGTACCGTAGGCGGTCGATTGTTCGGCCATGCACCGGACGACCTCGTCGGCATTCAGGTCATCGATCTCGTGGCCGCCCCGCGACGCCGACGCCACGGGGCGCTCCTCCGCGCCTGCCTACGCCAGGCAGACCCGAAGCCGATCGTCCTGGACAGGAGACTGTACGGGCAGCACAGCGACAGCGGTGAGTTCCCCATCGAGGTGACCATCAACAGCCTCCAGGCAGGAGAGCAGACGCTGGTGTTCCTGACCGGACGGGACATCAGCGAACGCAGGCAGGCCGGCCGAACGCGCCGAGCGCTATGAGGAGCACCGACGCGTCGCCTACACCCTGCAGCACAGTCTCATGGGCGGGCCGCCTCGTCTTCCCGGCCTGCCCAGCGCGCACCGGTACCTGGCGTCCGTCCAGGACCCCGGAGTCGGCGGCGACTGGTTCGACATCATTCCCCTGGACCGGAACCGCACTGGCATCGTCGTCGGCGACGTGATGGGCCGCGGCCTGAAGGCGGCAGCCGTCAAGGGCCAACTGCACGCAGCCTCCCACGCGCTGGCCCGCACGGGCATGCCACCCAGCGGACTCATCACCGGGCTGGACGCGTTCGTCAGCGACCTGGCGGATCAGCTCGCCACCTGCGCCTACCTGGTGATAGACCAGAGCATCCACAAGGTCACCCTGTGCTCGGCCACCTGCCGGTCATCGCCCTGTCCCCTGGCAGGCCCGCCCACCGGCTGCAGGCAGCGGTCGGTGTACCGCTGGGCGTCAACGATTCGTGCTGCGACACCGTGCCCTACAAGGACCGCTGCTCCAAGGAGCGTCGCTCCAGGGGGCGTTCGCCACCGTCCTCGCAGCCCTCTGCCCTCAGTCGCCCGGTGCGACACGATGGGTAACCAGAGCCGTGAGGTCGTCGTCGAGGGCGCCTGAGACGTAGGCGCGCAAGTCATGGTGGAGGTGGGTGAGGAGCTGGCGGGGCGTGGCCAAGGACCATCGGCGGATGCGCTGGCTGAGGGGGTAGAAGGTCCCGGTGAGGTCGCGACTCTCGCTGACGCCGTCGGTGTAGAGCAGCAGTCGATCGCCGACGGTGAAGGGGACGGTGTCGACCTGGTAGGGGG
>NZ_JAYWVC010000602.1:0-1151 GCF_036281785.1 Streptomyces chiangmaiensis
CGGTTCCCGCTGAGTCCTTCTCCGACACTGGACTACACCTCCGTAGGCCCACTCGGAAGGGACGATTTCACGTCGGTCACCGCTATCTGGGCTGGTGTACCGACCTCTTGTTCTGCGGTGACCGTGCTACTCGATTTCAGTCTCACATAACCTGCTTCGCGGTGGAGACCACCCCGCATTCATGACAAGCCCGGCGCTGATCTGTCCACCCAGCACCGGAACTCTCCACACCGCAGCCCTGACCCAGACGTTCGGTGATCACGACCTGGGCAGGGCAGCCGACTGCCCCGCCCAGGTCGCCTGGTCACTGGCCGCCGTTCGGCACGTGATCACCACGCCGGTCGTATCGCCTGCAGGTCGCCGGTGTGGACGCGTGTCGCGTCAGCCGAGGGCCTGGAGCAGATCGTTACAGGCCGTTTCGCAGGAGCGACAGGATTCGGCGCAGAGGCGGCAGTGCTCCATGTGGGTGTGGCGGCCACATTCATCGGCGCATGCCTTACACGCGCTGGCGCACGCCTGGAGAATGGTGCGGGTGATATTGGCGTCGTAGCCGGTGTGGCGGGACAGGACCGACGCGGTGGCATTACAGATGTCGGCACAGTCCATGTTGGTGCGGATGCACTTCGCGAGCTCGGCCGGCATGCCCTCCGACAGACAGGCATCAGCGCACGCGGTACACGCCTGGGCGCAGGCGATGCACTCCTCGATGCACTTGGAGAGCTTCTCTCGGTCGACTCGACCGAGGTCGGCCGGGTACGTGGCGAGCATCTCCTTCACCGACGTCACGGGGACCGCCTCCTCTCACTGCCGGAGGTCGGCGGGCCGGACAGCCACGCCCTCTGACCCCCAGCCCTTAGTCCCATTCTCACATCGCCCATAGAGGCATCGCACACGCACAAGCCCCTACGCCACCGAGGACCGACATCGGTCAGTGGTGGGCGTGGGCGGCAGCGTGCCCGTGCCACGCGCATCGTGGACCAGCTCGCGCAGCGTCTGCTCGCCCCGCGCACCGCGTGCAACACCACCTCGCGGACCTCGCCGTTCGGCGTGGCAAAGCAGGCGGCCTGCAGTGGCTTCACCTGATGCTTGACACCGCTTGCCTCGGCTCGGTTGTGTGTGCGTCCGATCGGCGTGGCTCACTCACGTACGCG
>NZ_JAYWVC010000603.1:0-1147 GCF_036281785.1 Streptomyces chiangmaiensis
CGACCGTCGTGTAGAGGAAGACCGCCGAGATCACCGTGAAGGCGATGGTCCAGTTGCGGTGTCCGGCCTTGTGGGCGGCGATGGTCACCGCGATGGCGGCGGAGCTGATCAGTACCAGTACGCCGGTGGCGTAGGCGCCGCCCTGGGCGTCCACGTTCGCGTCGAAGATCCAGGTGACCAGGAAGGCGACCAGGGAGAAGACGATGACCATGGGTCGCACGGCGCGCGCCCAGTGCGGGGCCATGCCGTAGCGGGGCAGGTAGCGGGGCATCAGGTTGAGCAGTCCGGCCATCGCGGAGGCGCCGGCGAACCACAGGATCGCGATGGTCGAGGCGTCGTAGACGGTGCCGAAGGCGTTGCCCAGGTACTGGTGCGCCAGGTAGGCCAGCGCGCGGCCGTTGGCATCGCCCCCGGGCCGGAACTCCTTTTCCGGGATCAGCAGGGTTGTGATGAAACTGGTGGTGATCAGAAAGCCGCTCATGATCAGCGCGGCGGTTGTGAGGAGCTTCTTGGTGTCCCGGATGCGGCCGGTCGGCTTCTCCTCGGTGTCGTCCGGGTCGCCCTGGACATGGGGCATGACGGCGACGCCGGTCTCGAAGCCGGACAGGCCGAGCGCCAGCTTCGGGAAGACGATCAGTGCCAGGCCGATCATGACGAAGATGTCGCCGTGCTGGGTGGTCAGCGCGCCGGTCCAGTCGGTGATCACATGGGTGGTCGTCAGGACATGCCACAGCCCGACGGCCACGACCACGGCGTTCAGCGCGAGGTAGATGCCGACGAGGGCGAACGCGACGCCGATCGCTTCCAGGAAGCCCTTGAGGAACACCGCGCCGAGCAGGGCGATCAGGAGCAGGGTGATGATCAGTTGGTGGCCGTGCAGGGTGCCGGTGAGGTGGGGGTTCTCGATCAGGTGGGTGGAGGCGTCGGCGGCGGAGAGGGTGATGGTGATCAGGAAGTCGGTGGCGGCGAAGCCGAGCAGGGTCAGGACGAAGAGTTTGCCCTTCCAGAAGGAGAGCAGTCGTTCGAGCATGGCGATCGAGCCTTGGCCGTGGGGGCTTTCCTCGGCCACGCGCCGGTAGACCGGCAGGGCGCCGGCGAGGGTGACGATCACGAGGACGATGGTGGCGATGGGGGAGAGCAGTCCGGC
>NZ_JAYWVC010000604.1:0-1146 GCF_036281785.1 Streptomyces chiangmaiensis
GGTCGACCGGCTGAACCTCCTGGAGAAGGAGAAGGTGCTTGACGGCCGTGGTCGTTGGACACAGGCCGTGGCCGCCGAAGCGGAGCAGTCGATGGCCCGTAGGCTGACGAGGATGCCTTCCTCGGTGTCGGCCAGCGGCTCGGTGACCTGGTCGCCCCTCCGGGCCGATTATGTGCGTGCGTATCTCCCTGGCCGAGGCCTCCTGGGCCAGGAACCCCGAGGATGTCGTCACCAAAGGGGGTGTCGCACAGCGCGTCGCCATGGCCTGACTACCCAACCTCAGGACGCCGCCGGGCGGTTCCAGAATTAAAGGTGCCCGCCTGGAAGGGCGAGTGGTGTATACGGCCATACCGTGGAGCCGCGTGGGGTGCGCGCGTTCGCGGACCACTGGGTTTCGCGCGGGACCCACACCCTGACAGCCAGGCGTCATGTGCCGGGCCGTCAGGTACGTCGGGGCTGGCGGGCTCAGGCGTAGCTGGGTAGATGGCAGGCAGCCCAGTGAGCAAGCGCACGGGCGCAGCCCGCGACGGATTCCTGCCAGGTTCTGGCAGCTCCGTCACCGGCGGTGTCGCTGACGTGTTTCACGATGCGCAGGGGTACACCGGCTCGGCGTGCGGCCGTCGCGAGGGCGTAGCCCTCCATGTCGACCAGGGACGCATGTTCCGCTAGGCGAGCGCGGGTGGCTTCGTCGGCTATGAATGAGTCTCCCGTGGCGAGGGTCGGGCCGTCGTGGTCGACGAGCCTCATAGGCTCGCCGTAGATTTCTCCGGTCAGGCTGTGCAGGGTGGCACTGTCTAGGTCGTGCTGTATGACCGTACCGATAAGCTGGGTTCCCGTCGGGCCAGGCCGCAAGGCTCCTGCGGTGCCAAGGTTGATCACGCCTGACGGCAGGGGACCGATCGCGAGCGCAGTGGCCAGTGCGGTCGCGGCGTTGACCTTTCCCATGCCGGTCAGTAGGACGGGCAGGGACGTGTCGAGGTACTGGGCCTCTTCCTTGACCGCAAGGACGAGCAGAGGACGGTCGCTGGTTATCTCTCCGGTGAGCTGCACACGACCACAGTACGGGCCGGTTGTGGGCTTCCATTCCTCCGGATCACGGCAGAGTGGTCAATCGCCTGTGTTTCCCACGATCGCGGGTGCGGGACC
>NZ_JAYWVC010000605.1:0-1141 GCF_036281785.1 Streptomyces chiangmaiensis
CCGGAGTTCCGCAGCTGAGGTGGCGGTCTAGTACACGAAAATATGGGTTGACCTGCGGATACGCGTGATCGCACGCCGGGTCGGCGTGTGTCTAGTCGGGGGCGTTTTGGCTGGTCAGCCGGGGGTGCCGGGTTCCAGGGTGATGATGCGCTTGGGCTCGGTGACGCCGAGCTTGGCGAGGATGGCGCGTTGGGCGGGGCTGGTCTCGGTGCGCTGACGGAAGGTGCCGGCGGGGCCGGTGAAGGTGCCGACGTGGATGCGCTGGAGTTCCTCGCGCAGGTTCAGCCAGGTGTCGTCGCAGGTGGTCTCGGCGATGCGGATCAGCAGCAACGCGAGCCAGCAGAGCAGGACATGGGCGCGTATCCGGTCTTCCTTGCGGTGGTAGACGGGCCGCAGATCGATGATCGTCTTCATGTCGCGCCAGCCGCGCTCGACTTCCAGCAACTGCTTGTAGCCGGTCGCGATGTCTTCGGCGGACAGGTGCGGGTCGCTGCAGCGCAGCAGGAACTTGCCGTCCAGGCGTTCCTCGGCCTTGATGGCGGCCTTGTCGATCCGCAGCAGGCCGCCGGGGGTGGTGCGCAGGAAGCGGTGCAGGCCGGGTTTGGTCGACAGCTTTCCGCGCAGTTCGGCGCGCTTGGCCGCGGACAGCTTGTCGGAGTTCTTGATCTCCTCTTCGAGCTGGGTGAGCAGGTCGGCGCGGATCGCGGCGTCGCGCGTGGCCTGGTCGGGGTTATGGCAGATGACGAACCGGTCTGGGGTGTCGGGAAGTTGGACCTGCTTGACCTGCATGTTGTCGGCGACGTGTGCGTAGCGGCCCTGTCGGGACAGGGCGGCCTGGGCGGCGGGCGAGCCGGAGCGGATCTTCTCACCGAGGATGTAGTGGCCACCGGCGCGCTGGAGGAAGCGGCGGTTGGTCTCGGAGGCGAAGCCGCGGTCGGCGACCCACACGACGCGGGTCAGCTTCCACTCGCGCAGGTCCTCGCGGACCTGGCGGATCAGGGCCTGGTCGCCGGTGTTGCCGGGCCAGCTCCAGACGCGGATCGGGATGCCGGTGCGGGTGACGGCCATGCCGATGACGACCTGCGGCAGGTCCGGGCGGTGGTCCTTGCTCTTCCCGTACGCGCGGAACGACTTCATGCTC
>NZ_JAYWVC010000606.1:0-1135 GCF_036281785.1 Streptomyces chiangmaiensis
CGCTGCTGGCCGTGCACCCCCGAGCAGTCGGCCGCGGCGCCCGGATCGTGGACGAGGCGCACTGGCAGGGCCTGCCCGACGGACACACCCGCGCCACCACCACCGATCCCGGTGATCGTGGAACCCGCACCACCGGCCCGGCGCGCAGCGCCGACACCGAGCCCGGCGGGCTGGTGTCGCTGCTGGCCCGGACCAGAGCCGCGCACGTCCACGTCGGCACCCGGCCCCTGGCACTCTACGACCAGATCACCGGCACCCGTCCGTTCACTCCAGCCCCCATCGACCCCAAGGACATGCGTTGAGCGAGCTGGTCACCGCCCGGATCCGCGCCACCGCCACCAAACTCGGCCTGCCCCACCTGACCCAGTCACTGGCCGAGTACGTCGGCCGGGCCGATGCCGAACGGATGGCCTACCTCGACTTCCTCGACCTGGTCCTGGAAGAAGAACTCGCCGTCCGCGAAGAGCGCCGCTTCCGCCACGCCCTGCGGCTCTCCCGGCTGCCGCATTACAAGACGATCGAGGAGTACGACTTCTCCTACCAGCCCGAACTCGACCCCCGAAAGGTCAAGGACCTGGCCACCCTCGCGTTCGTCGAGGCCAACGCCAACGTCGCCCTGCTGGGTCCGCCGGGAGTAGGGAAAACACACCTCGCGGTCGCCCTGGCGGTCACCGCCTGCCGGGCCGGCTACACGATCTATTTCACCACCCTCGACGACATGGTCCGCCAGCTCAAAGCCGCCGACTCCATCGGCCGCCTGGCCAGCAAACTCCGCACCTACCTGCGGCCCAACGTCCTCGTAGTCGACGAGGTCGGCTACCTCCCGCTGGAGCGCGACGAGGCGAACCTCGTCTTCCAGATGCTCTCCAAGCGTTACGAGAAGGGCTCCACCTTGCTGACCTCGAACAAAAGTTTCAGCGAGTGGGGCCAGGTCTTCGGCGACGACGTCCTGGCCACCGCCATCATCGACCGTCTCCTCCACCACTGCGAGATCCTCGCGATCAACGGCGCCAGTTACCGGCTGAAGAACCGCCTCACTGCCATCGAAGGCGGCATCACCGCCGTCAGCTGACACGGACTCAAACTCTGTACATCAGCCCGTACATACCTCTGCACTACAGGCCGTACGCCGACA
>NZ_JAYWVC010000607.1:0-1123 GCF_036281785.1 Streptomyces chiangmaiensis
CCAACGTCGCTTTGTTAGGCGGCTGAGGTGATGTGGTGCCGTCTCGCGGATGATCTGTCAGGTGGCTTGAGCTGCAGGGTTCCTGGTGCCGGAGCCGGGGTCGGGCGTCGATGTTCGGGGAAGAGCTGGAGCATGACGGTGTACGTGGCCTTGGTGGTGGCCGGCTCGTCGGGTTCGAGCGTGCGGTAGCCGGTGCCGGCGCGCTTGGAGGCGCGGGGTGCGGCGCGTCCGGGTCGGGGCTTGACGGCTTCGTGGATCAGGTCGTCCTGGACCTCACGGAGCTTGGCGACCAGTTCTCGAGGGGGGAAAGTCCGCGCCGACGGAGCGTCGGGCGGCAGCGAGGGTGTGCTTGAAGCTGATGTGCGAGGCGGGGAGGTTCGCGCGGTGGGCGGTGTCGGCGGCCAGGGTGTTCACGGCCTGGTAGACGCAGAGCATGGCCCACAGTTCCTGCTCGACCATGGCGGGGCTGTTGGAACGCAGGGTCGCGGTGCGTCCGCCGCGCTGCTCGATCTTGATGTGCTTGAAGATCGTTTCGCTGGTCCAGCGTGCCGTGTAGAGCTCCGCCAGTTCCTGGGCGGGTGCCTGCTCGGGGTCGAGCAGGGTGGTGATCAGGCAGAACAGCTCCGAGGTCTCCTCGGTGGCACCGTCGGGACCGAGGGTGGTGGTCGTGACGGTGTACTCGACGGCCCGGACCGTGATCCGGGCGCCGCGCGGCCCGTTCAGGTGGGTGAGGTAGGTGCCGTCCGGCAGGACCCGGTCCAGCGGCAGAGTGAAGGAGTCCGAGACGCGCCACAGGAGTTGGGCTCCGCTCGCCACGGCTGACCGCCACAGTCCGTAGGCGGGGAAGCCCCGGTCGGCCATCAGCAGCATCCCCTCGCGCAGGTGCACCAGCAACCGCTTGGCCAGGGTCCGCTCGCCGACCGCGAAGGAGTCGAACACGGCGCCGATCATCGCCTTCGTGCCGCACTCCACCAGCGCCAGCAGCCGTACCTGCGGATACGGTGCCGGACGCGACCCGTTCGACGGGCGCGCGTAGGCAGCGGAGTTGGCCTCGCTGTCCGGCACATCGAACAGGGAACCGTCCATGGAGGTCAACCGCAGCCCCCGCCAGAACGCGCCGGGC
>NZ_JAYWVC010000608.1:0-1117 GCF_036281785.1 Streptomyces chiangmaiensis
CGCCTGCTCGCTGTCCCCGGCGACCGGCCGCAGCTGGTCGCGGTCGATGCGGACCATGTCCGCGAGCGCGTGCGCGTCGCCCTTGTCGCTCTTGGCCCCGGACGTGCCGTACCGCTCCTTGAAGCGGGCGACCTGCCTCGGGTTGATCGCGTAGACCTGGTAGCCGGAAGCGATCAGGGCCTGCACCCACGAGCCGCGGTCGGTCTCGATGCCCACCACCACCGCGGCCGGATCCAGGCCGGTACCGCCGTGCTTCGCGAGGAGTTCGTGCAGCCTGGCGATTCCCTCCACGCCCTCGGGCAGTCTCGCCACGGCAAGCTTGCGGCCCGTCTCGTCCTGGACCTCGACGTCATGGTGGTCCTCGGCCCAGTCATCGCCGATCAGCAGCAACTCGTCCTCCTGGTCAGGTACTTCGCTCCTTGCAGCCTGCGGAAGGCGGCGCGCGGCCTAATGGATCCAGTGCTCACGCCACCAGGGCGGGCACGCCACCCCATCAGCGGTCTGGCCTCCCGGCCGACCAGCAGGGGCACGGTCTGACCACAGAAGTCGAGTGCTTCCGGCGGCATGAGTGCTCACCTGCTGGCGGCTACGGCACCGAGTCTCACCGACCCGGCAGGTCCCATTAGGCGGCGAGAAGCGATCTTGGGCTCCAGTTTCAACTTTGCTGAGCCGATGCCAGGTCCGCGCTCTGCTGATGGGACAGCAGGCCGGCGATGGCCTGCACCGTGTCGCTCATGTGCTCGCGGCGGCCGAAGTGGCGGGCCAGAGCCCGCGAGTTCTTGAGATGCGCAATGCCGTGCTCGATGCGGATACGGCGTGAGGAATGCGCCTTGCGCTGCCGCTCGTACATTTCCTCGTACCAGTCAGGGGCGTTCTTCTTGAACTTGCGGTGCGGTGGTGTCACTACGCGTCCGCCGGTCTGTACACCCAGCCCCTGGTAGCCAGCATCAGCGAGGATCTCGACTGCGGACCCGTCGGCCAAGAGCCTGACCAGCCCTAACTGGCGTGCGTGGGTGATGTCCGCGCAGCTGACGGGCTGGGCCGGACTGCACCACATGACCATGGGATGGAGCTGGTCGACTTCGCGAAGGTTCTTGCGAAGTTGTTCGTCGGCGAG
>NZ_JAYWVC010000609.1:0-1115 GCF_036281785.1 Streptomyces chiangmaiensis
AACCGCTGCAGCCTGGTCCTGGATCGGCTGGTTGTGGTGCAGGAAGCTGAGACCACCGTTGCGCGCGAGCGCGGTCGCAAGATCGGGTGTGCTGACGGCCTGCATGATCGCCGACGTGAACGGTGACTGCATCTCGATCGCTGACGCCTCGCCCGCGATGTGCCGCACCAGGGGCGTGCGCAGGTCAACGGTCGCAGCCGAGCAGTCGGTCCGAGTCCGGTTAGGCAAGAGCAAAAACTCGTTGAACGTCCGTGAGACCTCGGTGATGATCTGTGCCACTCGTTCCTCCTGACCCGTCGGCCGGGGCCCGACTGCCCCGCCGTGAGGATCGCCCCCGTATCCCAGGGCCCGGGCAGGCAGAGATCAGCACGGCAGCCGTGGAGGTGCCACCAACTGCGGCAGAGCCCTGACCGGCCCGTGGATCGAACGGAGTGCGGTCGTGACCTGGCACCTTATCGATTAACTCAGCTGCTTGACGAATCGCGAACCTCATTGGCAGCCGACACCCCCGGGTGGTTCCTCCAGGGCGTCGGTCCCAGCTGCGAGGTACTGGGCCCAGTTGCGTCGGGCGTAGGCGACCCAGCGAAGCGAGGGCCTGGGTAAGCTCCGCTACGTCGTCAAGCAGACCTTCGCCCTCCTCCATCAGTCCAAACGACTCGCTGTTCCCGGGGTTCCACAGAAGTGGAGGCACCCTAGTCCACGAAAAGCCCTGATGACCCGCGCGAATGCGATATTGATCTAGATGGGGGCGTGCCGCTAGTCCTAGAGACACGCGCAGGTCAGCGCGGTGCCGTCATTGGTCCAGCGCCTCACTTTTGCTGGTCGCGAACAGCGAATTGCCCTGATATGCAAGCATCTTGACTTGGCGAATGCTTGCAAAGGCAGGCCGCGTGGTGTGCTCCGGGCCAGTAGCGTGGTGCACTGCAACGCGACACTCCACGAGTGGACTTGACAGGTCCCGGGCCGCCGACCTGCAGGTATGCCAGCGCTAAGTGACACGCCCCGTCGCCATGCCGCCACGTGTTCCCGCAGATGAGACCCCCTTTTCATGGGCTAGGACAGCCTTGCTTCTGTGGAACCCCAGTGTTCGCTGGGGACGTCGCACCGAACTCCAG
>NZ_JAYWVC010000061.1:0-40137 GCF_036281785.1 Streptomyces chiangmaiensis
GCGGGCGCTGGCGCTGCGCCCGGAGATCATCGTCGCCGACGAGCCGGTCTCCGCGCTCGACGTGTCCGTGCAGGCCCAGGTGATCAACCTGCTGGCCACGCTCCAGGCCGAGTTCGGGCTGTCGTACGTCTTCATCGCGCACGACCTGTCGATCGTGCGGCACATCTCCGACCGGGTCGGGGTGATGTACCTCGGGCGGATCGTGGAGATCGGCAGGGACGCGGAGATCTACGACCATCCGACGCACCCCTACACACAGGCCCTGCTGTCGGCCGTCCCCGTGCCCGACCCGGAAGCGCGGGAGCACCGGGAGCGGATCATCCTGAGCGGTGACGTGCCGTCCCCGACGGACATCCCCTCCGGCTGCCGCTTCCGCACACGCTGCTGGAAGGCCCGGGAGCGGTGCGCGCTGGAGGTGCCGCCGCTCGCGGTCCCCGAGGGGTTCCGCCTGACCTCGGGGCCTGCCGCACACGACTCGGCGTGCCACTTCGCGGAGGAGAAGCGGGTGGTGCCGCCCGAGGGGCCGCCGGCGTCCGGCGACGAGCCGCACGTGGAGCCCGCATAGACGGGCACATACGCACGAAGGTCGTTAACACGCAGGCAACTCGGCAGACGCCGTTCCGATATACGAACGCCGGAGAGTGAACAACGTACGGCCGTGCGGGTGCCGTCAACGGGCCGGGGTGCGCCATGTCACCCCGGCCCGTTCCTCTGCGCCCGAGCCGGCGCCGCGCTCACGGCCCCGGTGGCGTCTCGTCGCGACTTGCGGTCAACGGCTGCCGTGCTCTGTGGGCCCGAGTCCCAGTGCGCGCCGCAGGAAGTCCAGCTGGAGCAGCAGCAGGTTCTCGGCGACCGTCTCCTGCGGGGTCATGTGGGTCACCCCGGACAGCGGCAGCACCTCGTGCGCTCGGCCCGCGGCCAGGAGGGCGGAGGACAGGCGCAGGGAGTGGGCCACCACCACGTTGTCGTCCGCCAGGCCATGGATGATCATCATCGGGCGGGCCGGCTCCGCGGCGTCCACCAGGCCCGCGTCGTCGATCAGGGAGTTGCGGCGGTAGACCTCGGGCTGCCGCGCCGGGTGTCCCAGGTAGCGCTCCTGGTAGTGGGTGTCGTACAGCCGCAGGTCGGTGACCGGCGCGCCGACCACCGCCGCGTGGAACACGTCGGGGCGGCGCAGGGCCGCGAGTGCCGCCAGATAGCCGCCGAAGGACCAGCCGCGGATCGCGACCCGCGTCAGATCGAGCGGGAATTCGCCGGCGAGGGCGTGCAGTGCGTCGACCTGGTCCTCGAGCACGACCGCTGCCAGGTCGTCCCGCACCGCCTTCTCCCAGGCGGGGGAGCGGCCCGGAGTGCCCCGCCCGTCCGCGACGATCACCGCGAAGCCCTGGTCGGCAAACCACTGCGAGGTGAGGTGCGGGTTGTGCGCGGCCACGACACGCTGCCCGTGCGGGCCCCCATACGGGTCCAAGAGGACGGGAAGGGAGGTGTCACCGGAGTAGTCCGTAGGCATAAGCACGGCGCATGGGATTCGACGTGCGCCCCCTTGTGTGAGCGTCACGCGCGGGGACAAACCAGGATGTTCGGCATGTGACATCACGGTCGCCGCCCTCTTGCCGTCGTGCAGCACCTGCGCCTGGGAACCCGCATGGTCGAGCGTCGAGGAGACGAGCACGGTCACGCCGCCGGCCCGCACCGCGGTGTGCACCCCGGGCTCCTGCGACACGCGCTCCACGCCGAGTTCGTTGACCCGGTACACATGGACCTCGCCGATCTCCGGATCGGCTGCCGCCTCGCCCGCCGACGCGGCCACCAGTACGTCGTCGTCCGCCACGTCGAGCACGGCCCGCACATGCAACTGCGCTCCCGTGAGCGGACGTTCGCCCACTGTCAGTACCCGTGCGCCGCCCTCGTCGGCGATCCGCACCAGCTGCCCCGAGGGGCTCCAGCACGGGACGCCAGGGAAAAGTTCCAGCCAATGTGGATCTTCATCCGCGTGCACCATCCGGGTCGCCCCGGTATCCGGGTCCACCGCCAGGAACAGCTGGCTGCGCTGGTCGCGCGCCTGCACCAGAATCAGCGGTGCACCGGCCGCTGACCAGTGCACTCGCGCCAGATACGGGTAGCCGGCCCGGTTCCAGACGACTTCCGTGCGCGCCCCGTCGAGGTCCACGACGAACAGGCGCACGTCCGCGTTGTCGGTGCCCGCCGCCGGATAGGCGACCTGCTGCGGCTCCCGTTCCGGATGGGCCGGATCGGAGATCCACCACCGCCGCACCGGCGTGTCGTCCACGCGCGCCACGAGCAGCCGATCGGACCCGGGTGACCACCAGAAGCCCCGCGAACGCCCCATCTCCTCGGCCGCGATGAACTCGGCCAGTCCATAGGTGACAGACTCCGACTCCGCCTCGGCCAGCGCCCGGTCGCCCTCGCCCTCGGCGCCGACCACGCGCAGGGCGCCCCGGGCGACGTACGCGACATGCCGTCCGTCGGGGGACGGGCGTGGGTCGATCACCGGTCCGGGCACGGGCAGTTCACGTGCCGTGCCGACCGTAAGTTCCGCCGTGAAAAGCCGCCCTGACAAGGCGAAAGACGCCAACTCCACGGCGGTGTCGGCGGCGTAGTCGACGATGCCGGCACCGCCCTCGCGACTGCGTTCCCGACGGGCGCGCTCCTCGGGTGGCAACTGCTCGTCGGCGCCTCTGAGAAGCGCGCCGGGATCGGCTGCCGTGCGCTCCGTGCCGGTTGCGAGGTCGAGGACCCACAGCCGGTGCGTACGGTCCGTACCGGACGCGGACCGCAGGAACGCCACACGGGAACCGTCGGGCGCGATGGTGAATGCACGCGGGGCGCCGAGCGTGAACCGCTGGGTCCGCGCGTGCCGTCGGGGGAAGGAAGCAGGCTCGGTGGTCATGCCCCGACCATATTGGCCATGCGCCCCCTTGTGCGGCCGTGCGCCGATCGATGCGCACGTACGGATAGTTATGATCACTACCGCATAGTGGGTATGAACCCGCTGGCATCCAGGTGGATTTATCTGCGTGGATTTGTCCGCACGGATTTCACTGCCCCCACAGTCCGACTCCCGCGCCCTTGTGGATCTTTGGAGGTGAGCCGCCGTGGCACTCTCGATTTCGGCGGTGGTGCTGCTGGCGATCATCGTCTTCCTTCTGATCAAGAAGTCAGGGCTGAAGGCCGGGCATGCGATCGTGTGCATGCTGCTCGGGTTCTACCTCGCCTCCTCGACCGTCGCCCCGACGATCAGCGAGTTGACGACGAACATCGCGGGGATGATCGGGAGCATCAAGTTCTGACCCCTGACCTCGACCGGGGGACGTACGGCGCCGGCCGCCTCGTAGGGTGGATGCCATGACGGATCTGCCCGAGCGGCGTCTGCTCCTGGTGCACGCGCACCCGGACGACGAGTCGATCAACAACGGCGCGACCATGGCCAGGTACGCGGCCGACGGTGCCCGGGTGACGCTGGTGACCTGCACGCTCGGTGAGGAGGGCGAGGTCATCCCGCCGGCGCTCGCGCGACTCGCGTCCGACCGGGACGACGCACTGGGCCCCCACCGCGCCGGCGAACTGGCCGCCGCCATGGTGGAGCTCGGTGTCACCGACCACCGCTTCCTCGGCGGTCCCGGCCGCTATCGCGACTCCGGGATGACGGGCGCCCCGCACAACCACCGGCCGGGCGCCTTCTGGGCCGCCGATCCGGACGAGGCGGCCGGCCACCTGGTGGCGGTCGTCCGGGAGACGCGGCCCCAGGTCCTCGTCACCTACGACCCGAACGGCGGCTACGGCCACCCGGACCACATCCAGGCCCACCGTGTCGCCATGCGCGCCGCCGAGCTGGCCGCCGACCCCGGCTTCCGGCCGGACCTCGGTGCCTCCTGGGACATTGCCAGGATCTACTGGAACCGCGTGCCCCGTCCGGTCGCGGAGGCCGCCTTCGCCCGGCTCGGGGAGGCGCTCGACAAGACACCCTTCGCCGAGGCGGCGAGCGTCGAGGACGTCCCCGGTGTGGTCGACGACGCGGTGATCACCACGGAGATCGACGGCACCGCCTTCGCCGCGGCGAAGGCCGCGGCGATGCGGGCGCACGCCACCCAGATCGAGGTCGCCGAGCCGTGGTTCGCGCTCTCCAACGGGCTTGCGCAGCCCCTGTTCACCACCGAGTACTACGAGTTGGCGCGCGGCGGGCGTGGCACGGTGCTCCCGTCGGCCGGGAGCCGGGGGAGTGCCGAGGCCCGCGAGACGGACCTGTTCCAGGGAGTGACCGCATGATGTCCAAGGTCAATCAGCCGAGTGCGCTCGCACAGCCGCTGAGGCCGCCGCCGGCCGGACGGATCGCCGCCTGTGTGGGGCTGTTCCTGCTCGGCGCGGTGGCCGGGGCGGCGGGCGCGCTCGTGCAGTCCGGCTGGTTCCCGGGTGGGCTGCTGCTCGCGCTCGTGGGCGCGGCCGGAGTCTTCGTCGGCGGCGCGAAGGCCACCGGGACCCGAGCCGGGGCCGTCGCGCCGGCCGCGGGCTGGGTGGTCGCGGTCATCCTGCTCACTGCCAGCCGCCCCGAAGGCGACTTCCTGTTCAGTGCGGGTGTCGGATCGTATCTCTTCCTGCTCGGCGGAATGGCCGTCGCTGTGATCTGCGCCACCCTGGTCAAGGGGCGGCAACCGGGCCGCCCGGGCGCCCGACTTGGCAATTGACGTACCACTTCGTCGTCCGGGGCGCGGGATGTCCTCCGGGAAAACGAGGGGCGCGCGTGGGGGTCCCGTGCGGGTTTCCCCAGCGGGCGCGGTCTGCGGGCGACGCGCGGCCAGTATGGTGGTGCGCGCCGCTGCGCCTCCCCCGAGCCCTCGGCTTCGCCCGGGCAGGGGGATCCCACCTGTTGAGGTCGAAACAGGCGGTGGAGCCAACCGGGAGAACCTGCCTTGAGTCGTGAAACTGACAGTTCGTCCGCCGGACCCAACGGGCGTGGCGGAGCCGCGTACCCGTCCGGGACGCCGCCGTACGGGACCCCCATGGCTTCCGAGGACGGTGTCGCCCCTGGCCGTCCGGCCACGCAGCCGGAAGAACGCAAGACCGAGACCACACTGACGACCCGGGTCCGGATCAACATCCCCGGGTCGCGGCCCATCCCCCCGGTCGTCGTGCGCACGCCCGTCGCGGGCGCCGACACCGCGGACGAGCCGAGCGCCGACACCGGGACGACGAGCACCCCCGGCACGCCCGGCAACGACACCCCCGCGGAGCCCCCGGCACCGGCCGGGGAGAAGGCCAGCGACTGGTTCGCGCCCCGCAAGCCCGCGGCGGCCAAGGGCCCCCAGGGCGGCGCGTCGACCAATGGCGCCGGGACGCCCGGGGGCGGGGGTATACAGAGCCCGAACGGGGCCCCGCCTGCGCCGGGCGCCCCCGGCGCACGGCCCGGGGGGAGCACGAGCGGCGCGAGCCTGCTCGGCGCACGCCCCGGGGGCACGAACGGCAAGGGGCTTCCCGGTGCCACCGGCGCGGGACCCGTCGCGCCGGGGCACGGCGGCGGCACCGGCTCCTTCGACGTCTCCGACGCGGTGGCCGCCACCACCGCCTCGATGCCGGTCATCGGCCCCGACGGCGGCGCCGAACCCGGCCGGGACGGCCTGCCGTACTTCTCCGAGGGCGGCTCGCAACGTCCGTCCGGACCCACCGGAGGCCCGGTCACGGGCGACGGACCGGTCATTGCGCCCAAGGGCCCCACGTCGGGCGTCCCCGGCGGGCCGGGGACGATGACGCCCGGCAACCCGGGCGTGCCCGGGGTGGGCCCGGGTGGGCCCTTCGGATCCGGTGCGCCGGGTGCGCACGGTGCCGGCGCGGGCCTGGGAGGCCCGGGCGGCCTCAGTGACGACACCGCGATCCTCACCCCGCAAAGGCCCGCCCCCGACCCGGGCGGCCAGGGCTTCGGCGGCTCGGGCGACCACATCTCCGGGCACACCGTCACGAGCGGCATTCCGGTCGTGACGCCAGGCGCCCAGAACGGACCCTTCGCGGGCACCCAGCCCGAGACACCGGCGCCGCACACGCCCCCGAAACTGCCCGACCCGCCCAAGGCGCAGAGCTCCGCCGGCGCCAAGCCGGCCGGGAAGAAGGGGCGCAGCAAGGCGGTGCTCCTGGTCGCGGCACTGGTGGTCGTCGCCGGCGTGGCCTACGGCGCCGGGCTGCTGATGAACCACTCCGACGTGCCGAAGGGCACCACCGTGCTCGGCG
Organism: Streptomyces chiangmaiensis; assembly: GCF_036281785.1. Taxonomy (NCBI): domain Bacteria; kingdom Bacillati; phylum Actinomycetota; class Actinomycetes; order Kitasatosporales; family Streptomycetaceae; genus Streptomyces; species Streptomyces chiangmaiensis. Next base: position 6,238 of record NZ_JAYWVC010000061.1, read on the forward strand.
TCGACATCGGCGGCGGCACCCGTGACGAGGCGAGCCAGAAGCTCGACGCCGCGCTGGGCAGCCGTACGGCCAAGCCGCTGCAGTTGTCGGTCGACGGCAGGACGGTCTCCCTCAAGCCGGACCAGGCGGGCCTCCAGCTCGACAGCACGGCAACCGTCGCCGCCGCCGCGCAGAGCGACTACAACCCGGTGTCGGTGATCGGCTCCCTCTTCGGGCAGGAGCGCGTGATCGATCCGGTGATGCCGGTCGACGAGGAGAAGCTGCAGGCGGCTCTGAGCGGCATTGCGGGCGGCGCCGGTTCGATGACCGAGGGCACGATCAAGTTCGAGTCCGGCAAGGCCGTCGCCGTGTACGGCAAGGAGGGCAAGGGCATCGACGTCGGCGCCTCGACCGCGGCCGTCGAGCAGGCGTACCGCACCCAGGTGGAGACCGACACCGCCGCGCCCGTGAAGGTGTCCACGACCATCCGCAAGCCGACGGTCTCGAACGCCGAGGTCGACCGGATGATGAAGGCGTTCGCGGAGCCCGCGATGTCCGGCATCGTGACGGTGCGCACGGATGCGGCGCACTCGATCCGGATGAGTCCCCAGAAATCGCTGTGGAAGTTCCTCAGGGTGACGGCCGTCAACGGCAAGCTGGTCGAGAAGCCCGACCTGGCCGCCCTGAAGGGGCTCTACGGTCAGACGTTCGACGGTGTGCTCATCACACGGGCCAACGGCAGCAAGACGCCCGTGACACCCCAGGACGTTTATCTCGCCCTGCGTCAGGTGCTGATCAGCAAGACCGACCGGGTCGGGGTCATCGAGACGAACCCGAACTAGTCCGATCGCCGAGGGGGGTCGTCCGCCGGACGCCCCCCTTCATCGTGTCCGGCATGACATCTGTCATGCGGGAGTGACGACACCCGGCACTGCCCCGCGGCGTCCCCGCGCCGCCACGATGGGGCCATGACGACGACACGTACGACCACCGGACCGGTGGTCGGGTTCGACCGGGTGACCAAGGCCTACGGGGACGTCCGGGCCGTCGACGGGCTCTCACTCGAGCTGCACCCGGGCGAGACGGTGGCCCTGCTCGGGCCCAACGGCGCGGGCAAGTCGACCGCTCTCGACCTGCTCCTCGGCCTCAAGCACGCGGACAGCGGCGTGGTCGAGGTGTTCGGGAGCAGCCCGCGCGAAGGCATCGCGGCGGGACGCGTGGGCGCCATGCTGCAGAGCGGCGGCCTGATGGACGAGGTGACGGTCGCCGAACTGGTCAGGCTCGCCTGCGATCTGCACCCGAAGCCGTACAAGGCCACCGACGTGCTGGCCCGCGCGGGCATCCCGCAGATCGCCGACCGCAAGGTGAACAAGCTCTCCGGCGGGCAGGCCCAGCGCGTGCGCTTCGCCCTCGCCACCGCCGGCGACAGCGATCTGATCGTCCTCGACGAGCCGACCACCGGCATGGACGTCGCAGCCCGCCAGGCATTCTGGGCCACCATGCGCGAGCAGGCGGACCAGGGGCGCACGGTGCTGTTCGCCACGCACTACCTCGAAGAGGCCGATGCGATCGCGGACCGGGTCCTCGTCCTCCACCGCGGGCGGCTCCTCGCGGACGGCACCGCCGCCGAGATCAAGGCGAAGGCGGGTGCCCGCCGGGTCTCCTTCGATCTTGAGGGCACGATCGACGAGGCCCCGCTGCGCGCGCTGCCCTTCCTGACCTCGATAGACGTCTCCGGGCAGACGGTCCGCATCCAGTCCACCGACGCCGACGCCACCGTCCACGCGCTGTACGGCCTCGGTGTCTACCCCCGCAACCTCGAAGTCACCGGGCTCGGGCTCGAGCAGGCCTTCGTCGCCATCACAGAGGCCGAGGAGGCCAGGCAGTCATGAACAGCCTCATCAAGCTGGAGCTCGCTCGCGCACTGCGCAACCGCAAGTTCCTGTTCTTCTCGGTGATCTACCCCTCGGTCCTGTTCCTGCTCATCTCGAGCACCTCCGGCGACGCGACCACCAAGGTCACCGGGAGCGCCCTGACCCTCCCGACGTACATGATGGTCTCCATGGCGTCCTTCGGTGCCCTGACCGCCGTGCTGATGGGCAACAGCGAGCGCATCGCCAAGGAGCGCGAGAACGGCTGGGTGCGGCAGCTGCGGCTGACCACCCTGCCCGGGCGCGGCTACGTCTTCGCGAAGACCGCCAGTGCGGCCGTGGTCAGTCTGCCGTCCATCGTGGTCGTCTTCGTGGTCGCGGCGGCCCTGACGGACGTCCGCCTGGACGCCTGGCAGTGGCTCGCCCTCACCGGTGCCATCTGGGCCGGCAGCCTGGTCTTCGCCGCGCTCGGCGTCGCCATCGGCTACCTCGCCAGCGGTGACGCCGTCCGCCCGATCACCATGATCACCTACTTCGGCCTGTCGATCCTCGGCGGCCTGTGGTGGCCGTCGGCGGCCTTCCCGGGCTGGCTGCAGGACATCGCGAAATGGCTGCCCACCCACGCGTACGCTGCCCTCGGACAGGCCATCGAACAGAGTCAGGCCCCGCACGCCCAGGACATCGCCGTCCTCGTCGCGTTCTTCGCCCTGTTCGCGGGAGGGGCGGCCTGGCTGTACCGGAAGGACACGCTGAAGGCGTGAGCACGATGACGCAGGACCGGCGGACCGACGAAGCTCGGGCGGAGCGTCTGATGCGCCTGGGGCAGTCGCCCCGCAACCGTCCCGAACTGCTGCGCAAGTCGCTGTGGATCGGCGTCTGGCTGGTCTTCCTCAGCTCGCCGGTCCACGACCTCGCCTCCGGGACCCACACCACCGTGGGCACCGTGGCCGGCTGGCTGGGCCTCGCGGCCTTCGTCGGGGTCTATCTGAGGCTGGTCTTCCGGAACATGGGCCGTCCGAGCTCCCGCCCGTTCGCCGGTGTTCTCATCGTCGGGCTCGCTGTGCTCGCCGCCCTGCTGTCCCTCTCGCTCGGCCCGGCCTGGCTCGGTCTCTTCGTCTACGTCTCCGTCGCGTGCGGGGCGACCCTGCCGCTGAGGACGGCCTGCTGGTCGATCTTCGCCACCGCCGCCGCGATGTTCCTCGTCGCACTGCACCTCGGCGAGGACGACCTGTGGAACCTGGTCGTCCTGGTGCTGCTCATCGGGTACGCGATGACAGGCATCGGCCAACTGGTGCGTACGACGATCGAGTTGCGCAAGGCCCGCGCCACCGTCGCCCAGCTCGCCGCCAACGAGGAGCGACTGCGGCTGGCCCGCGATCTGCACGATCTGCTCGGCCACTCGCTCTCCCTGATCACGCTGAAGAGCGAGCTCGCCGGGCGCATGCTCCCGGACCGGCCGGACAAGGCGGCCCAGCAGGTCGCCGACATCGAACAGGTCAGCCGCCAGGCCCTGGTCGACGTGCGCGAGGCGGTCACCGGCTACCGGCCGCCGAGCTCGCGGGCGCCCGGGTCGCGCTGACGGCGGCCGGCGTGACCGCGCAGGTGCCCGCGGAGCCCGATCTCGCACGGGTCCCGGAGGAGAACCGTTCCGTCCTCGCCTGGGCGCTGCGCGAGGCGGTCACCAACGTCGTACGGCACAGCGGCGCGGCCCGTTGCACGGTGGAGGTGCTCCGGCGGCAGACCCTGGACGGCCCGATGCTGGAGCTCTCCGTGGAGGACAACGGCTCGGGCGGCTCGGGCGGGGGTCACGGAAACGGGCTGACAGGCCTGACCGAACGGCTGGAGAAGGTCGGCGGGACGCTGGAGGCGGGCCGCGTCAAGCACGGATTCCGGCTGGTCGCCCGTGTGCCGGCGAGCGCCGAAGCGGACGTAGGATCCGGGGCATGAGCCGCACGATCAAGGTCCTGCTCGCCGAGGACCAGTCGATGGTCCGGGAGGCGCTGGCCGCCCTGCTGGGTCTGGAGGAGGACATCGAGGTCGTCGCCCAGGTGGCCCGCGGTGACGAGGTGCTGGCGGCGGCGCGCGCCCACGAGGTCGATGTGGCACTGCTCGACATCGAGATGCCGGGTGCCACCGGGATCGAGGCGGCGGCCGAACTCCACCGGGAGTACCCAGCGCTCAAGGTGGTCGTCCTCACCACGTTCGGGCGGCCCGGCTATCTGCGCTCCGCGATGGAGGCGGGCGCCGACGCCTTCCTGGTCAAGGACGCGCCCGCGGCCCAACTGGCCGAGGCGGTGCGCAAGGTGCTCGCCGGGGAGCGCGTCATCGACCCCACGCTGGCGGCGGCCGCCCTGGCCGACGGCGCCAATCCGCTGACCGACCGCGAGCGCGGGGTGCTGCGCGCGGCGGCGGGCGGCGCCACCAACGCGGAACTGGCCGCGGCCCTGCACCTGTCCCAGGGCACGGTCCGCAACTATCTCTCCACGGCGATCCAGAAACTCGCGGTGCGCAACAGGGCGGAGGCGGTCCGGATCGCCCGCGAGAAGGGGTGGCTGTAGCACTCCCGCGAGGGATTGCGCCGCGTGAGCACGCCCGGCCTTCCGCCTGCGCACACGCGTCACGGGGGCAGCACCACGCTGCCGGGGCGCGCCCTCAGTTGAGCATCGCCCGGGCCGCCCGTGCCTGCCCGCGCATCTGATCGGCGGCCGCTTCGTCGACGGCGGACAGCACCTCGGCGTACGCGTCGAGCTCCGCGGCCCCCCGCAGGAAATCCCCGCGCTGCACGAGAAGCTGAGCGCGCTCGTACCGCAGCCGCGCCGGATGCGACGGCAGCAGCAACGACAACTCGACCGCCCACAGGGCGACATCCGACCGCTCGGGCCGGGCGGCGGCCCACGCGCGCACGTTGTTGAGGATCCGCAGCACGACCTGCACCGGATCCGCGGGTGTGAGCATCGACGGGTCGAGCGGCGCTCCCGTGGCCCCGGCGACCAGCATCTGGGCGTCACCGCCGGAGAGCACGCGCCCCCCGTCGAAGGGGTCGGTCAGCACCTGGGCGTCCGTCGGCCCGAACCCGACGACGAAGTGCCCGGGCAGCGCCACCCCGTACACCGGTGCACCCGCCCGCCGCGCCACCTCGATCCACACCACCGACAGCAGGATCGGCAGCCCGCGGCGCCGCCGCAGCACCTCGTGCAGCAGCGACGACTGCAGACGCTCGTAGTCGGCGGGCGTGCCGTGGAACCCGTGCCGCCCGCCGAGCAGATCGGCCAGCGCGACGGCCCAGGACCGGGGCTCGCCGGGTGCGAACGGCAGCTGCCCGGCCAGCCGGTCCAGCTCGATCTGTGCGGCGTCCATCCCGGGCTCGTCCAGCGTTCCGTCCGCCGCCGCGCCCACGAGCAGACAGAGGGCCGCGAGATCGGGGCGCGCGGAGCGGGCCTCGTCCGCGAAGCGGCGCCGCACCTCGGCGGCCCGTTCCGGCTCCGGGGGATAGGGGGCGTGCATGGCGGTCCCGAAACCTCTCACATCACCGGGCAGGGACCCGCGACCACGCGGCCGTCGCTGTCCGGTCCGCGGGAGCACTCCGGCTCCCGGTAGTGGTGATACGTATGATGCGCCTCGAAGCCGAGTCCCGCGTACAGCGCCCGCCCGCCCACGTTGCCGGTCTCCACCTGGAGCCAGGCCGCCGAGGCACCCTCCTGGAGGGCCTGCCGGGCCAGCGCGGCCACCACGGCCGTGGCCAGGCCCCGTCGGCGCTGCTCCGGGTCGACCTCCACCGCCGCGAAACCGGCCCACCGTCCGTCCACCACGCACCGACCGATCGCCGCCGGCGGGGCGCCCTCCGCCCCTGGTACCGCCGCGAACCACACCGATGGCCCGCTGCCCAGCACCGTCAGAGCCACCTCGTTCAGCCCCTTGCGCTGATACCGGGCGAGCCACAGCGCGTCGGCGGTGCGCGACAGCACGACCCCGGGCGCCGCGCGGTCCGCCACGGGTGCCAGTGAGCCCGTCCACAGCTCCGCGGTCACCTCGCGTGTCCACCCGCGGGCCTCCAGCTCCGCGCACAGCTGCTCCTGGGTGCCCTCCGCCCCGGTGGCGAGCTGCAGGCGGGCGGGCAGTCCGCGCGCCGCGTACCAGCGCCGCACGGCCGCCAGTGCCTCGTCCAGCGGCATCCCGGGGTCGCCGAGCGGCAGCACCGAATTGGCCCGGCGCGTGAATCCGGAGGCGGCGCGCAGCTCCCACCCGCCGATCCGCTCCCGCTCCACCGGCTGCCAGGCCCGGGCGGAGACCCGCGCCAGCTCCTCGTAGAAGGCCACGGGCCCACGTCGGCGCGCCGGGGCTGTCGCCGCGTCGCGCGAAGCGTCTCCGCGCGGGCCGGCGGGCGGGCGCCGGGCGGGCACGACCTTGCCCGCGACCAGGGAGGATTCGGCGATCCGGACGCTCTGTCCGTCCCGTCGCGTGATCATGAGCACACCGTCGTCCCATGATGTGAGAACACCGACCGTATCGGTGAACCTCTCACCCTCGGCGGCATGTTCGCTCCACCGCCGTACGGAGACGCGTTTTCCCACGTCAGCAGTGGTGATACGGACCTCGAGTCGTCCGCCCGCAGAGATTTCCACAGGTCAGTTCACCCCTCCTGTTCGGATCATGCCCAGGAACGGAGATACTAGGTGCGGGCATCGACGACGCCGCGCTCCCGCGCGCCAGGCGGCGGAGCCTGAGGAGGCTCGCCAGCGCCCTACCGAGGAGGAACGACAGCGTGACCTACGTCATCGCAGAGCCTTGTGTCGACGTCAAGGACAAGGCGTGCATCGAGGAGTGCCCGGTCGACTGCATCTACGAGGGCCAGCGGTCCTTGTACATCCACCCGGACGAATGCGTCGACTGTGGAGCCTGCGAGCCGGTCTGCCCGGTCGAGGCCATCTTCTACGAGGATGACACTCCCGAGGAGTGGAAGGACTACTACAAGGCGAACGTCGAGTTCTTCGACGAGCTCGGCTCGCCCGGTGGCGCCAGCAAGCTGGGGCTGATCGAGCGCGACCACCCCTTCATCGCGGCGCTGCCCCCGATGAACCAGTAAGCGACGGGCGCGCCGGTGCCGAGCGTCGCGTGCACACAGGCCCGATGGGCTGAGCACGGTCAGGCTCTCGACACCGGCCGGCGCGCCCCACAAGCCAGATGAGCCGACGCCGCCTCGGTTCCGTACGGTGCCTGCCCGCGCCGCACGGGACCGAGGCGTTCGGCGCTCGTACGCTCGAAAAGGGCGCCCGTCGTAGCAGAAAGTGAGCCCGATCCCCGTGTCAGCAGTATCCGACCGGCTTCCGACCTTCCCCTGGGACAAGCTGGAGCCCTACAAGAAGACGGCCGCCGCGCACCCGGGCGGGATCGTCGACCTGTCCGTCGGCACCCCGGTCGATCCGGTCCCCGAGCTGATCCAGAAGGCGCTCGTGGCGGCGGCGGACTCCCCGGGCTACCCGACCGTCTGGGGCACACCCGAGCTGCGCGACGCGATCACGGGCTGGGTGGAGCGCCGCCTGGGCGCCCGGGACGTCACCCACCGTCACGTGCTGCCCGTCGTCGGCTCCAAGGAGCTCGTCGCCTGGCTCCCGACCCAGCTGGGCCTCGGCCCCGGCGACACGGTCGCCTACCCGCGCCTTGCCTACCCGACGTACGAGGTCGGAGCGCGCCTGGCCCGTGCGGACCACGTGGTCTACGACGACCCGACCGAGCTGGACCCCAGGAAACTGAAGCTGCTGTGGCTCAACTCCCCGTCGAACCCGACGGGCAGGGTCCTGGCCAAGGAGGAACTGGCCCGGATCGTGGCCTGGGCGCGGGAGCACGGCGCCCTGGTCGTCTCCGACGAGTGCTACCTGGAACTGGGCTGGGAGGCCGACCCGGTCTCCGTCCTGCACCCGGACGTGTGCGGCGGCTCGTACGACGGCGTCGTCGCGGTCCACTCCTTGTCCAAGCGGTCGAACCTGGCGGGCTACCGGGCGGCGTTCCTCGCGGGCGATCCGGCGGTCCTCGGGCCTCTGCTGGAGATCCGCAAGCACGGCGGCATGATGACGTCGGCACCGACGCAGGCGGCCGTGGTCGCCGCGCTGGGCGACGACGCGCACGTGCGTGAGCAGCGCGAGCGCTACGCCGCCCGCCGGACGATGGTGCGCAAGGCACTGCTGAAGCACGGCTTCCGGATCGAGCACAGCGAGGCGAGCCTGTATCTGTGGGCGACCCGGGACGAGTCGTGCTGGCAGACGGTCTCGCACCTCGCCGACCTGGGCATCCTGGTCGCGCCCGGTGACTTCTACGGCGCCGCGGGCGAGAAGTTCGTACGGGTGGCCCTGACGGCCACGGACGAACGCGTCGCGGCGGCAGTGGAGCGGCTGTAGGCCCACAGGACGGAGGGGTCCAGGGCGGCGAGCCCCAGGACCCCTCCGGCGTAGGGCTGCGCTCCGCTCAGCCGCCCAGCGGCAGGCCCTGCACCGGCAGCTGTCCGGGCAGTCCGGGCAGTCCGGTCTGCGCGGTCCCGCCGAGCAGACCGCCCGCCTGCCCCGCCGCGTCCGCGGCCACCTTCTGTGCGACCGGTGCGGCCGTCCTGACGACATTCCCACCGGTGCCGTTCGCCGTCGGCAGCACCTTCTTGACCGCCTGGCCACCGGCCTTGACCGCCTGGTTGCCGGCGTCGCCCGCGAGCCCGGTGACCTTCTGGGCCGCACCGTCGACCTGCTGGGCCGCGCCGTCGACGCCGGTGCCCAGCTGTGCGTTGTCCAGGGCGGTCAACCCGGCGAGCTCCGGGTTGGCCGGCAGATCGGTCGTTGCCGCGCCGGCGGAGCCGGCCGCACCGACCACGGGCGCCGCTCCCGCTGCGATGAGCAGCGCGGCACGGGCGATCCGGCGGGTCAGGGGGAGGGACATGATGCTCCTTTGACGGGAGAGAACGGTGAAGTGTCCGTCACCACCCAGAAGTTGATCGTCCCGGGCTCGGACGCAGTGACTACCGCTCGAAGCCCGCGAAGGTTGCGGTGCCTCAATGTAAAGAGTTGGTAATGCGTCGCATTATCGGGTGGGGATGAAATCGGGCAAACGGCGTTCGTCGGGAAAGGCCGCCGAATCCTTGCAGCCCTTTGTTCCCAAGGGGTCCAGTGGATACGGCGGCGGCCGCACAAAAACGGCGCGCCCCGTCGACAAGGCGCGCCGCGCAGTACCCGGAAGGGTGAGGGACCGTACTGCTGCCCGGCTATTCGCCGGTGACGATACGGACTTCGGTGGCCGACGCCTTCGCGTCGGAGGCACCGGTCGTACGCCACTCGTCCGCGAAGCCTCCGAGCGACCACTCACGGCCCGCGTAGGAGACGCGCGCGATGTGCAGTGCCGAGGAGTTGGCCACCGCCCAGTGTGCCAGCTCCCAGCCGCGCTCACGGACGGTGCCCGAGGCGCTGGACTTCTGCGGCACCGGAACCGTCACGGCGTCGGCGGCCGGGGTGAGTGCGGCCATGGGGGAGGACGTCGACCGTCCCTTGCCCACCTCCGCGCCGGCCGTCTGCAGCACGTCACGCCCGAAGTCCCGCACGAGCGCGGCCCGTACCGCGTCGGGACCGCCGGCCGCCGTGGGCGCGGGGCGTCCCTGGCAGGTCAGCGTGGCGGCCGCATGGCCGGTCAGCGCGGCGGCGAGCAGCTCGGCGTCGGGCTCGTGCTTCGCGTACGCCTCCGGAAAGCCGCTGCGCTGCACGCGCTGCGCGGCGACGGTCAGTGGCAGTTGCGCGTAGCCGGGGACCTTGGCCAGGTGTTCGTAGAACACGCCCGCCGCGTACGTGGGGTCCATGATCTGCTTGCTGGTGCCCCAGCCCTGCGACGGGCGCTGCTGGAACAGGCCGAGCGAGTCCCGGTCGCCGTGCTCGATGTTGCGCAGTCCCGACTCCTGGAGCGCGGTTGCGAGCGCGATGGTCACGGCGCGCTCCGACATGCCGCGCGTGGTGCCTACGGCGGAGATCGTCGCCGCGTTGGCCGCCTGCTCGGGGGTGAACTCGTACGCCGCCTCGTCGTCCTGGGCCGACACGACCTGGCATTTCGGCGCGGCCGAGCCGGTGAGGTACTGGACAGCGAGATAGCCCGCGACCGCGAGCAGGGCCACGACGGCCGCCCCGAAACGGAGGAGGCGGCCGCGGCGTCTGGGCATGGGGGACGGCTCCGGCATTCGTACAAGGTACTGGAGGTGACCCATGGGTTCGCCGGGGTTGTGGACAACTCGTGGTGCGGGCACGTGTGGTCGGGCGCGCTAGGGTCGATGTCATGGCCGATACCCCTCTTGACCTCACGCTGGACGCGGCGCGGCTGACCGCGCAACTCGTCGACTTCCCTTCCGAGAGCGGCAAGGAGAAGTCCCTCGCGGACGCGATCGAGGCCGCCCTGCGTGACCTGCCCCATCTGGCGGTCGATCGGTACGGCAACAACGTCGTCGCCCGGACCCGTCTGGGACGGCAGGAGCGCGTCATCCTGGCGGGTCACATCGACACGGTCCCCATCGCCGGCAACGTGCCCTCCCGTCTCGACGAGGACGGTGCGCTGTGGGGCTGCGGCACCTGCGACATGAAGTCGGGCGTCGCGGTCCAGCTCCGTATCGCGGCGACGGTCCCCGAGCCCAACCGCGACCTCACGTTCGTCTTCTACGACAACGAAGAGGTCGAGGCGCACCTGAACGGTCTGGGGCATGTGGTGGACGCCCATCCCGACTGGCTGGAGGGCGACTTCGCCGTGTTGCTCGAGCCGTCCGACGGCCAGGTCGAGGGCGGCTGCCAGGGCACGCTGCGGGTCGAGCTGGGGACCAGGGGCGAGCGGGCCCACTCGGCGCGCAGCTGGATGGGCTCGAACGCGATCCACGCGGCGGCCCCCGTCCTGGCCCGCCTGGCCGCCTACGAACCGCGGTACCCCGTGATCGACGGCCTGGAGTACCGGGAGGGTCTGAACGCGGTCCGCATCTCGGGCGGGGTGGCCGGGAACGTGATCCCCGACGAGTGCGTGGTCACGGTCAACTTCCGTTACGCCCCGGACCGCACCGAGGAGGAGGCGATCGCGCACGTCCATGACGTGTTCGCGGACTGCGGGGTGGAGGAGTTCACGGTCGTCGACCACAGCGGCGGCGCCCTGCCCGGCCTCTCGCACCCGGCCGCGGCGGCGTTCATCGAAGCGGTCGGCGGCATTCCGCAGCCCAAGTACGGGTGGACGGATGTGTCCCGCTTCAGCGCGCTCGGCGTCCCGGCGGTCAACTACGGCCCCGGGAACCCGCATTTGGCACACAAGCGGGACGAGCGCGTCGAGACGGCGAAGATCCTCGCCGGGGAGGAGCGCCTGAGGGCCTGGCTGACCTCCTGATCTGCCGCCGGATGGGGGGAACGCCGCTCCAAGGCGGTCATGTACGTGTCCCCCGTCCGTAACCCGCGTGGATCTACGCTGGGGTGGAACGACGCCCGAGCGGAGGGAGCGCACATGCCTACCGGCAACCCCGAGGGCAAGAAGGTGCCACCGGACGAGCAGCGGCTCGGTCCGGTGCTGCGCAGGCGGGGCCAGGTGACGAGGAGCACCACCGACCAGCGGCTGCTGGACGCGGGCGGCCCCTCGGACTGGGTCCACACGGATCCGTGGCGCGTCCTTCGTATTCAGTCGGAATTCATCGAGGGTTTCGGCACACTGGCCGAACTCCCGCCCGCCATCAGTGTGTTCGGTTCGGCGCGGACGCCGGTGGACTCGCCCGAGTATGCGGCGGGGGTGCGGCTCGGGCGCGGCCTCGTTCAGGCGGGCTGGGCGGTGATCACGGGGGGCGGCCCCGGGGCGATGGAGGCGGCGAACAAGGGTGCCTGCGACGCGAAGGGGATCTCCGTCGGTCTCGGCATCGAGCTCCCCTTCGAACAGGGGCTGAACCCGTATGTCGACATCGGGCTGAACTTCCGCTACTTCTTCGTTCGCAAGATGATGTTCGTAAAGTACGCGCAGGGGTTCGTCGTCCTGCCGGGCGGCCTCGGCACGCTGGACGAACTCTTCGAGGCCCTCACGCTCGTCCAGACCCAGAAGGTGACCCGCTTCCCCATCGTCCTGTACGGCACGTCGTACTGGGGCGGTCTGGTGGACTGGATCAAGCACACCCTGGTGGGCCAGGGGAAGGCGTCGGAGAAGGACCTGCTCCTGTTCCACCTGACGGACGACGTGGACGAGGCGGTGGCGCTCGTCTCCAAGGAGGCGGCGCGCTAGTGCTGCCACCGGATCGACGCCCCGGGGTGCGCCGCGCCGTTGTGCGCACCCGGGACCGGGGGCCGGAGGCTCTCCCCGCCTCCGGCCTCTGCCCGAACGCCCTGGTCCAACGCCCTGGACCCGCGGGCTACGCCAGCCCGCGGCGGGCCACCGCGGGCGGACGGTGGCCGGCGATGGACGCCACCATGTCCAGGACCTGGCGTGTCTCGGCCACCTCGTGCACCCGGTAGACCTGCGCCCCCAGCCATGCCGAGACCGCCGTGGTCGCCAGGGTTCCCAGCACCCGTTCCTTCACCGGCTTGTCCAGCGTCTCGCCCACGAAGTCCTTGTTGGACAGCGACACCAGCACCGGCCACCCGGTGGCGACCATCTCGTCCAGCCGCCGCGTCGCCTCCAGACTGTGCCGGGTGTTCTTCCCGAAGTCGTGTCCCGGATCGATCAGCACCGACTCGCGGGGCACGCCCAGGGCCACCGCCCGTTCGGCCAGACCCAGGGTCACCTGAAGGATGTCGGCCATGACGTCGTCGTACGTCACCCGGTGCGGACGTGTCCGCGGCTGCGCACCCCCCGCGTGCGTGCACACCAGCCCCACCCGGTACCGCGCCGCGACCTCCGCGAGCCGCGGGTCGACCCCGCCCCACGCGTCATTGAGCAGATCAGCCCCCGCTCGGCACACCGCCTCGCCGACCTCGTGCCGCCAGGTGTCCACGCTGATCACGACATCGGGGAAGCGGCGCCGTACCTCCGCGACGAAGCCGACCGTCCGCCGTGCCTCCTCCTCCGCCGTGACCTCTTCCCCAGGTCCCGCCTTGACACCGCCGATGTCGATGATCGCGGCGCCCTCCGCCACCGCCTGCTCCACGCGCGCGAGGGCGGGCTCGTCCTGGAACGTGGCCCCCTGGTCGTAGAAGGAGTCCGGGGTCCGGTTCACGATCGCCATGATCACCGGCTCGTGTGTGCCGAATTCCCGCGTGCCCAGCCTGAGCATTTCCTGTGACCTCTCCAGTGCGTCCCGTTCCTTCGCCGCCTGCGACCTTAATTGTCGGCGTCGCATGGCACGATCTGACCCAGACGGATTCGACATCGGCACTTCCGCGCCGGCGTGCAACGCGCCGGCACCGAGCGTGGGGACCTCACTGATGTACATGTTCTTGTTCCTGGTCGTCGCGCTCGCCGTCGTGGTCGCCGCGGTGACACTGGCCGTGGTGGGCGGCGGCGAGAGCGCACCCCTGCCGGAGGCGGCGCCGGAGCGCTACGACGACCCGCTGCCGCCCGACCGTCCGGTCGGCCGCGCGGACGTGGACGCCCTGCGCTTCCCGCTGGCCGTCCGCGGCTACCGCATGGCGGATGTGGACGAGGCGCTCGGCCGTCTCGGGGCCGAGATCGCCGAGCGGGACTCCCGCATCGCCGACCTGGAGGCCGCGCTCGCAGGTCCCCGTGCACACGGCGTCCCCATGGACAAGCCGACCGAGGGGGAGCAGCGATGACCGGCGCGGCCGTGCCGGGCCCCGACGGCCTGCTGCGCTGCCCCTGGGCCCTGTCCACAGAGGACTACGTGGCGTACCACGACGAAGAGTGGGGACGCCCGGTCCACGGCGACGACGCGCTGTACGAGCGGCTGTGCCTGGAGGCGTTCCAGTCCGGACTGTCGTGGATCACGATCCTGCGCCGCCGCGAAGGGTTCCGGGCCGCCTTCGCCGATTTCCGGATCGCCAAGGTGGCCGCTTTCACGGAGGCCGACCAGGAGCGTCTGCTCGCCGACCCGGGCATCATCCGCAACCGCGCCAAGATCGAGGCGACGCTCGCCAACGCGCGTGTGCTGGCCGACTGGGCGCCCGGCGAGCTCGACGAGCTGGTCTGGTCGTTCGCCCCCGACCAAAACTCGCGCCCCGCCCCGAAGTCGCTCGCCGACGTACCGGCGGTCACCACCGAGTCGACGGCCCTGTCCAAGGCCCTCAAGAAGCGCGGCATGCGCTTCGTCGGCCCCACGACGGCGTACGCGCTGATGCAGGCCTGCGGGCTGGTGGACGACCACCTGGCCGACTGCGCCGCCCGGAGCAGCTGACCCCGGGCGGCGGGCAGCCGCCCTCAGCGGCCCACGTACTTCGGCTTCTCCTTGCCGACGAACGCCCGCACCGCGATGGTGTGGTCCTCCGACGCTCCCGCGCGGCTCTGCAGTTCGTCCTCCTTCTCGAGGGTCTCCTCGAGGGAGTGGGAGAGACCGAAGGCGACGGACTCCTTCAGCGCCGCATAGGCGAGTGTGGGCCCCTCGGCCAGCGAGCGGGCCACCTTCTCCGCCTCCGCGCGCAGTTCGGCGGCGGGCACCAGCCGGTTCGCGATGCCCCACTCGTACGCCTGCTGGGCGCTGATGCTCCGCGGGAAGAGCAGCAGGTCCGCGGCGCGGGAGGGGCCGACGACACGCGGCAGCGACCAGGCGATCCCGGAGTCCGCGGTGAGCGCGACCCCGGCGAACGACGTGTTGAAGGCCGCCGTGTCCGCGACGATCCGGTAGTCCGCGGCGAGGGCGAAACCGAAGCCGGCCCCGGCCGCGACCCCGTTCACCGCGGCGACCACGGGTTTCGCCGCTCCGGTCAGCGCCCGCACGATGGGGTTGTAGTGCTCCCGTACGGTGCTCATCACCCCGGTGTCGGAGCCGGAGTCCTGGGCCTGGAGCAGCCCGATGTGCTCCTTCAGATCCTGTCCCACGCAGAAGGCACGGTCCCCGGCGGCGGTGAGGAGGATCGCGCGCACGGCCTCGTCGGCCGACGCCTCCTGTGCCGCGTCCCTGAGGGCGGCCTTGGTCGCGATGTTCAGTGCGTTCATCGCCTCGGGACGGTTCAGCGTGATCGTCGCGAGCCCGTCGCTCACCTCGTAGAGCACGGTGTCGGCCATGGTGGTCCCCTCCGGTGTCGCGGCTCCGTCGTACCGGTCGGTACGCCCTGCGTCGAAGGACAGCATGGCGGAGATCATCGTCCAAGGAACGGAACGGTCGTGTGACCTGCGTCAAAGAATTCCCGTCCGCGTCCGGGACGCGGATGCCGGTGCGGGAGCGAAGTATTACAGCCACATCGCCGAATTGAGTGGTTTTGCTCGCGCGTGTTGCCCAAGCGATGCCGACTGATGTTGGTCATCGGGTCCTGCGATGCGGGATAATGGCGGGGAAGCAATGTGTTCGATGCCGGTGTCGCGTGGCCTGCGAAGGGCTGCCTGCCCTTCGATGGGCCGTCGGCTGACGATGAGCTGGTTTCAGGAAGGGGAACGAGCATGGCGGCCATGAAGCCGCGGACGGGCGACGGCCCGCTCGAGGTGACCAAGGAGGGGCGGGGCATCGTCATGCGCGTTCCGCTCGAAGGCGGCGGTCGGCTCGTCGTCGAGCTGACCCCTGACGAGGCCGACGCGCTCGGCGACGCCCTCAAGAAGGTTGTCGGCTGACGCGCAAGCGACCCCGGTTTTCAGCCGCCCCGGCATCGTACGCGGTGCCGGGGTCGCTGTCTTCCAGGGGCGGGGTCCCCGTCCCTTTGGGGGATACGGGCTGGTCCCGTCCGCCGGCCGGGTACGCGAATGCTCCCGCGGTCCGTGCGTTCAGCGCTTGACCGCGCACAGCAGCCCGTCGCCCACCGGCAGCAGCGAGGGCATCAGGTCCGGGCTCTCGCGCACCGCGCGCAGCAGTTCCCGCAGCCGCAGGACCTCGGTGGGCTGGGGGCCCGAGCCCACCGTGCGCCCGTTGGCGAAGACACCCTCGAAGACGACGAGCCCGCCCGGACGCAGCAGACGCAACGATTCAGCGAGGTAGTCGAGGACCTCGAGCCGGTCGCCGTCGCAGAAGACGAGGTCGTAGCCGGCGTCCGCGAGCCGGGGCAGCACGTCGAGGGCGCGCCCCGGAATGATCCGGGCGCGGTTGCTCGCGAAGCCACAGGCGCGGAAGGCCTGCCGGGCGAACTGCTGGTGCTCCGGCTCCGGGTCCACCGTCGTCAGCACCCCGTCCGGCCGCATGCCGTGGAGCAGATGGATCCCGGAGACGCCGCAGCCGGTCCCGATCTCCGCCACCGCCTTGGCGTCCACGGTGGCGGCGAGCATTCCCAGCGCGGCGCCCGTGCCGGGCGACACCGAGCGCAACCCCGCTTCACGGGCCCGGTCCCGGGCCCAGCGCAGCGCGTCGTCCTCGGCGACATAGGCGTCGGCGAACGCCCAGCTCGTCTGCCGGTTGCCGGTAATGACCCTCTCCTGTCCCCGTGATTGCCTGGGCGTGACTGTATCCGTTGCCACCGGGAACACGCAGATGGGACCGGGCGTTTACAAGGGTGGGAAGGGCAGCGGGGGAAAGACGGGGGCAAACGGATGGAACCGGACGCCGAGCAAGTGATGACCCAGCCGCATCAGCTCACATCAATCTCTCGCAAAACCGCTTATCCGGAGCTAACGGACGAGGTGGCTATGGTAGGGGCTCCACTGGACACCACCAGAGCCGACAGGGGAGGTGCGGCTGCGCCCATGGATCGGGGAGGGGTGCTACGGCGCCTCCTCAGGTCGTCGGGTGAGCCGAAATCCGTGACCGACATCGCTGACACCCACCACGCTTCCGACACCGCGCAGACCGCGACTTTCGCCACCGACGCGGACTCGCAGGCGTGGACTCCGCCCACCTGGGAGGAGATCGTCAGCACGCACAGCGGCCGGGTCTACCGGCTGGCGTACCGCCTGACCGGAAACCAGCACGACGCCGAGGACCTCACCCAGGAGGTCTTCGTCCGGGTCTTCCGCTCCCTGTCGACGTACACGCCCGGCACCTTCGAGGGCTGGCTGCACCGCATCACGACGAATCTGTTCCTGGACATGGTCCGCCGCAAGCAGCGCATCCGTTTCGACGCGCTGGGCGAGGACGCGGCCGAGCGGCTGGCCAGCCGTGAGCCCACTCCGCAGCAGGTCTTCCACGACGCGCACTTCGACGCGGACGTCCAGCAGGCCCTGGACACGCTCGCCCCGGAGTTCCGCGCGGCTGTCGTCCTGTGCGACATCGAAGGACTGTCGTACGAGGAGATCGCCGCGACCCTGGGCGTCAAGCTCGGCACGGTCCGCTCCCGTATCCACCGTGGCCGCTCCCAGCTGCGCAAGGCCCTGGCGCACCGTTCGCCCGAGGCCCGCGCCGAGCGCCGTTCCTTCGTGCCCCGCGTACCCGCGCTGGGGGGAGGGGGCGCGAGCGCGTGAGTGGATCCCGTCGCCCGACACAGGCAGAACAGCACCTGGGAGACCGTCTTTCCGCCCTCATCGACGGGGAGCTCGGTCATGACACGCGTGAGCGCGTGCTGGCCCATCTGGCCACATGCGCGAAGTGCAAGGCCGAAGCGGACGCGCAGCGCCGGCTGAAGAACGTCTTCGCCGAGGCGGCCCCCCCGCCCCCGTCGGAGAGCTTCCTGGCCCGCCTGCAGGATCTGCCCGGGGGAGGTGACGTCGACGGCGGTGGCACGCCGCTCGGCGGGGGAGGATTCGGCCGAAGGCTCCCGTCCGCCACGGGGCTGCCCTCGGCCCCAGGCGCCTTCGGAGTGAGGGCGGAGCCCTTCGCGTATGTTCCCTCCGGGCCCCACGCCACGGCGCTCTCCCCCTCCGACGACAGCGCCCTCTCAGGGGACGGCGGCTTCCGCATCCACCAGGTGGGCCGCCCCGACGCCGAGCGTTCGGCATCACGCGGGCTGCGGTTCGCGTTCGCCGCCGCGGGTGCCGTCTCGCTGGCCGCCATCGCGCTCGGCGGTGTCTCCACGGGCATCACGACCGCCGCGGGCGTGGAGGCGCGCGGGGGCTCGGGCAGCGGAAGCGATCTGACCCCGATGCGTTCGCCGGGCGCGAGCGGAGCCACGACGCCCGAGACCCAGCGCCGGCGATCCTGGACCCCGCTGCTCGGGCAGCGCACGCTCGACCGGACACCCGCGTCCACGGAGGCCTCGGCCCCGTTGCTGCCCGGAGTCCCCCCGCCGGGAGTGCAGGACACCTCGGAGATGAGTGCCCTGACCGCGCCCGTGGTTGCCGGGGCCGCCGCGATGTCCCCGCTCATACGTCCACTCGGCGAGACCGCACCGGTCATGCTGAGCTCCTGGCCGGCCGCTCCCGGGATCATGGCTCCCGGGCTGCCGGCGGCCCCGGTGCCGACCTCGTCCGTCTCCTCGTCCCCCACCCCTTCCTCGCGCATCGCCCACTGAACGCGACATCTGCGCGGCTCGCCGGGGAAGCTGGTTGAATCCGGAGTGGCCGCGCTCAGGCGATGCTTCCGGGCGCGGAATCGACGATCGAGCCGCGACCGCCGGTGCCGCCGTGCAACGGACCGGGTGTGAGGAGAGCATGAACGAGGGGAAGCCGGTCCCTTCAGGGGAAGCCGAGGCGCGGGTACCCGAGGTACATGACGGCGCCGAGGCGGCCCCGGGCGTGTCGGGGCGCGAGCCGTCCGCCGGGGTGGCCGGTGGGTCGCCGGCCCGGGCGGAGCACCCGGCGGACTCCGACGCGGCACCGAAGGGCGGCGGCGACGGTGACTACGAGCTGAGCCGGCCCCTCGGTGCGCATGCACGGGAGAGTGCCGACGCCGAAGGGGACTTCGAGCTGCAACGCCCCGCCGCGGTGCGGCGCGAGGACAGGGACGACCACGACGAGGCGCGGCCCGGGCCCTTTGACGACGTGACCGCCGGTTCCGTGGGGCAGGACACCCCCGACAGGGCCGCCCCGGATCCGGCCGGCAGCGCACGCACAGCTCCAGCCGACCGCCCCGAACCCCTGCACGCTCCTGATCCCTACGGCACCCCGCCCTACGGCGAACCGGGTCCCTGGGCCCCCGCCCCGCCGGTCCAGCACCCGGCGCAGTCGGCGGGCACGGCCGCGCACGGGGCGGTGCCCGCGCCGGTTGCGGCACAGGGCGCCGCATCGGTGTCTCCGGCGCCCGCGCCGGTGCCGGCCGAGTTCGCGTCCCGGTCGGCACTCCCACCGGACCCCGCACTGTACAGCACGGCCTGGCAGAACTACGACCCTTGGGCACCCCAGGCGCCCTTCCAGTTCAACGGCGTCCCGGCCGCCGGCCACGAACAGCGGCGCGGACGGCGTGGGAGGACGCCGGCGCTCGGCGCCGTGCTGCTCGCACTCGTGGCAGGCGGGGCCGGTGGTGTCGTCGGCGCCGCGCTCGAGCGCGGCGGCGGAGCCGGGGACGTCCGGCTGCCGCAGGCCGGCCCGGAGCCCACGGGGCGCGCCTCGGACAGCGTCGCCGGCATCGCCGCGCGGGCGCTCCCCAGCGTCGTCACCCTGCATGTCAACGGCGCCGACGCCGAGGGCACCGGCACCGGGTTCGTCCTCGACGATCGCGGACACATCCTCACCAACAACCACGTCGTCCAACCCGCCGGAGCGGGCGGTCGGATAAGCGTGACGTTCAACGGGGGCGAGACCGCCAAGGCGACCGTCGTCGGCCGGGACGCCGGCTACGACCTCGCCGTCGTCGAGGTCAGCGGTGTGCGCGGGCTGAGGCCCATGCCCCTCGGCAACTCCGACAACGTCCAGGTCGGCGATCCGGTGGTCGCCATCGGAGCCCCCTTCGACCTCGCCGGCACCGTCACCTCCGGGATCATCAGCGCCAAGGAGCGCCCCATCACGGCCGGCGGCGAGAAGGGCGACGGGAGCGATGTGTCGTACGTCGACGCCCTGCAGACCGACGCCCCCATCAACCCGGGCAACTCGGGCGGCCCGCTTCTCGATTCCAAGGGCCGGGTCGTCGGCATCAACTCGGCCATCCAGTCGGCCGGCAACGGATCCGAACAGGGCGGTCACGCGGGCTCCATCGGGCTCGCCTTCGCCATCCCGGTCAACCAGGCCAAGCGCGTCGCCGAGGAGCTGATCAACACCGGCCGGGCCACCCACCCCGTCATCGGCGTCACGCTCGACATGAACTACGCGGGGGACGGCGCCCGGGTCGGCACCGGAAACGCGAGTGGCCGCCCCGCCGTCACCGCCGGCGGCCCCGGGGACAAGGCCGGCATCGAGCCCGGCGACGTCATCACCAGGGTGGACGGCGTACGCATCCACTCCGGCGAGGAACTCATCGTCAAGGCGCGCACCCACCGCCCTGGCGACCGACTTGCACTCACCGTCGTCCGCGACGGCAGGAAGCGGACCATCACGCTCGTCCTCGGTTCCGCGGGCGGCAACTGACACCAACCTCACACAGACGCGTCCGAAATGCGTCCCACATGGCAAACATCCCGGAAAACCCGCCGTGTACACGCGGTCAGGGTGCGGGGACGGTACCGGTACGACGGGAACGCCGGGTACCGTGGATCCGGCCCGGACCACGGAAGATCCGCAGAGACCACCGAGTGCCGAGGACCGAGGACATCGCAAGGAGCTTCAGGTGTTCAATGACATAGGACCGCTCGAGTTGGTGACGCTCGTTGTCCTTGCCGTGCTCGTCTTCGGTCCGGACAAGCTCCCGAAGATGATCCAGGACGTCACCCGCACCATCCGCAAGATCCGGGAGTTCTCCGAGAGCGCCAAGGAGGACATCCGGAGCGAGCTGGGCCCGGAGTTCAAGGACTTCGAGTTCGAGGACCTCAACCCCAAGACGTTCATCCGCAAGCAGATGGAGAACGACGACCTGGGGCTCAAGGAGATCCGCAACGGCTTCGACCTCAAGAAGGAAATGGCCGAGATCACGGACGCGGTCCACAGCCGGGAGTCGGAATCCTCGTCCTCCTCGACCCCCTCCTCGTCCGGTTCCGTCGACATGACGAAGAAGCCCGAGAAGACCGACCCCGACGAGCGCCCGCCCTTCGACGCGGACGCCACCTGAGCCGTTCACACACGTCCTCGGCGGGCTGAGACCCCCGTGGTGATGTGACGCAGGCCATACGGCCATCGGCGTGTGCACGGCCCTGTCGCGACGCCCAAAGGGCCGTACGCGCCGGGCGTTCTCCTGCTGTTCGGACTGGTGTGGCTATGCTGCCCAGTTGTTGTGCGGACCGATTTCGGAGCCAGGACGCCCGTGGGGGGCGGGCCGCTCGGGTCCGACGAGAGCAAGGAGGCGTCCGGGCAGATGGAGACGACGAGTCGGGTGGGCACACAGGCGCCGGCCGCGGAGGGCGGACAACAGCTTCCCCTCGCACGACGCGCGGTCGACGGGTATCTCCAGGCGTCCTTCCCCTGGTACGGCCTCGACGAGGCGTTCACGGGTCCGCGCTGGCTGATGCAGGTGGGCGCCGCGGCCGACGGTGCCGTGGAGCACGGATCGATCGGACATGGCGAAGAGCCCTCCGTGCGCAGCGAGGCGACCGAGGACAAGGAGCGGTTCGCGGTCGTGGTCACCGTCGCCGCCAACCCGGTGCGTCACAGCCCGGACGGCACCGGCCTGCTGGAGGCCACGTCGGTCTCCTCCGCGGCCTGGCTCGCGGGCGTGGGGCTGCTGTCGTTCACCTGGCCCGGGCAGCTGGACCACGGCCTGCGGGACGACTGGCTCGACCAGCAGACCGAGACGGCGTGGGCCCTCGCGGACGACCTGTTCGGCCCTGCCTGGTCCACCCTGTCGCTGCCTGTGGACGGCGTCCCCACGTCCTTCTACTACCGCGAGTCCGCGTTCGGCTGGGTGCTGGCCGGTTCGACGCAGGCGGGGGTGCACGTGGGCGGCTACGGCAGAGGGATGAGCGCGTACGGGCTGGGCTTCGCCGTGGTCAAGGACATCGCGGCCTACAGGTAGCCGGGACGACACCGATGGGGGCGCCGTCCGGCTCGGACGGCGCCCCCATCGGTGTACGGGACTCGGAACGACCCGATCGGCCGAGCGGCCCTAGAACTTGTTCCTCGGGGTGATCCCCAGCGACATGCCCGCCAGGCCCCGCTGGCGCCCGCCCAGCTTGCCCGCGATCGCGCGCAGGGCCGCGCCTGCCTGAGAGTCCGGATCGGTCAGGACCACCGGCTTGCCCTCGTCGCCGCCCTCGCGGAGACGGACGTCGATGGGGATGGAGCCGAGGACCGGGACCGTGGCCCCCGTCGTGCGGGTGAGGCCGTCGGCGACCACCTGGCCGCCGCCCGTGCCGAAGACGTCCACCATCTCGCCGCAGTGCGGGCAGGGCAGACCGGACATGTTCTCGACCACCCCGACGATCTTCTGGTGGGTCTGGACGGCGATGGAGCCCGCCCGCTCCGCCACCTCCGCCGCCGCCTGCTGCGGGGTGGTGACCACCAGGATCTCCGCGTTCGGGACCAGCTGCGCCACCGAGATCGCGATGTCGCCCGTGCCCGGCGGGAGGTCGAGCAGCAGCACGTCCAGGTCACCCCAGAACACGTCCGCGAGGAACTGCTGGAGCGCTCGGTGCAGCATGGGGCCGCGCCAGACCACCGGCGCGTTGCCCGGGGTGAACATGCCGATCGAGATGACCTTCACGCCGTTCGCCTGCGGCGGCATGATCATGTTCTCGACCTGGGTCGGACGGCCGTCGGCGCCCAGCATGCGCGGCACGCTGTGGCCGTAGATGTCGGCGTCCACGACGCCTACCTTCAGGCCGTCGGCCGCCATCGCGGCCGCCAGGTTCACCGTCACCGAGGACTTGCCGACGCCGCCCTTGCCGGACGCCACCGCATACACACGGGTGAGCGAGCCCGGCTTGGCGAAGGGGATCTCACGCTCTGCCTGGCCCCCGCGCAACGCGGTCGCCAGCTCGCGGCGCTGCTCGTCGCTCATCACGTCGAGCGCGACGTCCACCCGAGTGACACCCTCGACACGGGAGACCGCCTCCGTGACGCGCTGCGTGATCGTGTCGCGCATGGGGCAGCCGGAGACTGTCAGGTACACGGTGATCGCGACCGCTCCGTCCGCGCCGATCTCCACCGATTTGACCATCCCCAGTTCGGTGATGGGTCGCTGGATCTCCGGGTCGTTCACTGTGGCCAGTGCCTCGCGCACCGCGTCTTCCGTAGCCATAACCACGATGGTACGGCGCCCGGTGGGGCCTCGGAACGCCCGGTCAGCGGTCGTCTACGTCACGTCCATGGCCCCGTTCCGCCGGGAATACGCGGTGACCGTCGGGCCGCTGCCCGTCCAGGTCCTTCACGAAGTCCTGGAGTTCGGAGCGGATCCAGTCACGGGTGGCGACCTCGCCGAGGCCCGTGCGCAGCGAGGCGACCTCCCGGGTCAGGTACTCGGTGTCCGCGATCGACCGCTCGTTCTGTTTGCGGTCCTGCTCCAGGTTGACCCGGTCGCGGTCGGACTGACGGTTCTGCGCCAGCAGGATCAGCGGGGCGGCGTAGGAGGCCTGCAGGGACAGCATCAGGGTCAGGAAGATGAACGGGTACGGGTCGAAGCGCAGATAGTGCGGGGCGGTGACGTTCCACACCAGCCAGATGATGACGACGACCGTCATCCAGACGATGAACCGCCCGGTGCCCAGGAAGCGCGCGATCCGTTCCGAGAGGCGGCCGAAGGCCTCCGGGTCCCACTCGGGCAGGACGCGGGTGCGCCTGGGCTGCGGCTGGTCGAGCCGGGTGCGGGAGCGGGAGGCTGCGGTCGCGCCGGAGGGGATCTTCTCGCGGTCAGGAACCATGGGCGGCCCCCTCGTCGATCAGGTGGAACTCCGTCTCGCGCCAGTCCTCCGGGAGCATGTGGTCCAGTACGTCGTCCACGGTCACCACGCCGAGCAGTGAGCGGGCCTCGTCCACGACAGGCGCCGCCACCATGTCGTAGGTCGCGAAGAAGCCGGCCACCACAGGCAGGGGTGCGTCGGGCGCCAGAGGCTGGAGGGCGTCGTCCAGGATCGAGCTGACGAGCGTGTAGGGCGGATCGCGCAACAGCCGCTGGAAGTGGACGGTCCCCAGATACTTGCCGGTCGGCGTCTCGTCCGGCGGGCGGCAGACGTACACCTGGGCGGCGAGCGCGGGGGACAGGTCGGGGTTGCGGACCCGGGCGAGGGCGTCGGCGATGGTGGCGTCGGGCCGCAGCACGATCGGCTCCGTGGTCATCAGGCCGCCCGCGGTCCTCTCCTCGTACGCCATCAGACGGCGCATGTCGGCCGCGTCGTCGGGCTGCATGAGGCCCAGCAGCCGCTCCTTCTCGTCCTCCGGCAGTTCGGCGAGCAGGTCGGCCGCGTCGTCCGGGTCCATCGCCTCCAGGACGTCCGCGGCGCGCTCCTCCTTCAGCTTGCCGAGGATCTCGATCTGGTCGTCCTCAGGCAGCTGCTCGAGGACGTCGGCGAGTCGGTCGTCGTCCAGGGCGGCGGCCACCTCTGCGCGTCGCTTGGCGGACAGGTGATGCAGAACGTTGGCGAGATCGGCGGGCCGCAGCTGCTCGAAGGTGGCCAGCAGGTTCTCGGCGCCCTGCCCCTGCTCCTCCAGGGAGAACCCGGTGACGGCGGACCACTCGACCGTGAGTGTCTCGCCCCTGCTGCGCCGGAACGTTCCCGCCCGGCCCTTGCGGACGAATGCCTTGTCGACCTCCCACTCCCGGCGGGCCGGCAGCTGGTGCACGGAGAGGTCGAGGACGGTGACCTCCTCGTCGGTCTCGATGAGCCGGACGCGGCGGTCGAGCAGTTCCCCGAAGGCGAGCCGCTCGGTGGGCCGTTGTTCGAAGCGGCGCACGTTCAGCACGCCGGTGGTGATGATCTGGCTCGATTCGATGCCGGTGACCCGGGTCATGGGCAGGAAGATTCGGCGACGGGTGGTCAGCTCGACCACCAGGCCGAGCAGACGCGGGGGACGCCGGCCGACACGCAGCATGACGACGAGGTCGCGCACGCGTCCCACCTGGTCGCCGTTGGGGTCGAAGACGGCGACGCCGGCCAGGTGCGAAACGAAGATGCGAGGGGCACCTGCGGCCATGCCCGCGCCTCCTGTTCCAGCCGTTTTGTCCGCTCGCGTGGGCTTCAGGCTAGCCCGTCCCGATGCGATATGCCCTGGCAAGAGGGGCGGACGGACTGGCTCCGGGGGGCATCTCGGGCACAGGTACTCTGCCGTACGCCGAAGACGACTCACGCATGAGAGGCAGCCCCATCCGTGACTGCAATTCCCCAGGGCCGTGGCCGCAGGGCCGCACTGGTGAGGGCGATCTGTGCGCTGGTTGTGACGGGGACGGGGCTCGCGGGATGCGGCAGCGGCGACCCGGACGCCGGGACGAACGGGGTGGGCAAGCTGCCGGCCGACACGATCCAGTCCCGGACGCGTACGGCGGCGGAGTCGACCTCGGCGCTGCGGCTGTCCGGGACCGTGGTCAGCAACGGCAGCACCTACACCCTGGACATGCGGCTGAAGGACGACGGGGGCATCGGGTCGGTCACCTCCAAGAGCGGGACGTTCAAGGTGCTGCGGGTGGGCCGGCACCTGTTCCTGAAGGCGGATGCCGCGTTCTGGAACCAGGAGGGGGCGGACGGCGGCGGGGATTCGGCGGCCGCGGCGAACAAGCTCGAGGGGAAGTACGTGAAGGTGCCGACGGGGGACCCGGCCTACAAGCGCTTCAGCGGGTTCACCGACAAGGACGTGCTGCTGGACGGGCTTCTCACACTGCACGGTTCGCTGGGGACGGACGGCCACCACAAGCAGGACGGGGTCCGCACGATCCGGATCGCCGGCGACAAGGGCTCCGGCGGCACGCTGGACGTCTCCCTGGAGGGAGCCCCGTATCCGCTGCGCCTGGTCCGTGCCGGCAACGCGGGGACGCTCCGCATGTCGGACTGGGGGAAGGACTTCCCCTTGGCCGAGCCGCCGAAGGCGGAGACCGTGGACTACGGGAAGCAGCTGCCGTCGTCCTGAGACGCGGGGGCCGGCCGGGCGTCGCGCCGCGGGCGCCGTGGCCGAGCGCCGCGGACCGGGAGCCGGCCCGCGGCGGTTACCGCCGCTTGCGGCGCAGCAGCCGGGGCAGCGCCGCCGGGATCGGATGGCGGGTCGTCGCCGGCGTCGGGGGCGGTGGGGCCGCGAGTGACGCCTCCGGCAGCGGCACCGTCGGACCGTCGGGCACCAGGCGCAGTACCCGGCATTCCCGGCGCCACCGCTCCGGCATCTCCTCGCCGTCGGGTGCGTTCAGCCGCTTGCCCTTCAGTTCGGCGACGGCGCTCTCCCACTCCGGCGACCCCGGCGTCACCTCGACCACTTTCGCGGGCCAGGTGACGATGCGGCCCCCCTTGTCCTTGCTGCGCACCGTGACGAGCGCGCCCTGGCCGTCGGCCAGACCGGGCAGCGGCTGCTCGCCGGGGCCGTCGCCCACCACGCAGGCCGCACCCTCGTGCCACACGTGCCACAGCGCCCGTGCGGGCGCGGGCATCGCGCCCTGGACCCAGATGAGCCCGGACTTCTTCGTGGCCTCCTCGACGAGGGCCCGGTCGAGCAGCTCGCTTGTCATGCGCCCAGCCTAGTGGGGCGGGGTCACAGCCAGCCGTTCCGCTTCAGCGTGCGGTGGATGCCCAGACAGATGGCCACCGTGACGCTCATGATCACTGGGTAGCCGTACTTCCAGTGCAGTTCGGGCATGTATCTGAAGTTCATGCCGTACACGCCGCACACCATCGTCGGCACGGCGATGATCGCCGCCCACGCCGTGATCTTGCGCATGTCCTCGTTCTGCGCCACGGACGCCTGCGCCAGGTTGGCCTGGAGGATCGAGTTCAGTAGCTCGTCGAAGCCCACCACCTGCTCGTGGACCCGGGCGAGGTGGTCGGCGACATCGCGGAAGTACTTCTGGATGTCCGGGTCGACCAGCCGCATCGGCCGCTCGCTGAGCAGCACCATCGGCCGCATGAGCGGCGCCACCGCCCGCTTGAACTCCAGCACCTCACGCTTGAGTTGGTAGATGCGGCCGGCGTCCGTACCCCGGGGCGTCCCCTTCCTCCCCGGCGAGAACACCTCCGTCTCCACCTCGTCGATGTCGACCTGCATCGCGTCGGCCACGGCGATGTACCCGTCGACGACGTGGTCGGCGATCGCGTGCAGCACGGCCGAGGGACCCTTGGCGAGCAACTCGGGGTCGTCCTGCAGGCGGTGCCGCAGCGTCCGCAGCGAGCCCTGGCCGCCGTGCCGGACGGTGATGAAGAAGTCCCGCCCGGTGAAGCACATGACCTCGCCGGTCTCGACGACCTCACTGTTGGCGGTCAGCTGGTCGTGGTCGACGTAGTGGATGGTCTTGAAGACGGCGAAGAGGGAGTCGTCGTACCGCTCCAGCTTGGGGCGCTGGTGTGCCTGCACCGCGTCCTCGACCGCCAGGGGGTGCAGCCCGAACTCGCTTGCGATACCCGAGAATTCGGCTTCGGTCGGCTCGTGCAGGCCGATCCACACGAAGCCTCCGTCACGGCGCACCTGACGCATCGCCTCGTGCGGGGACAGCGGCTTCGGTGTCTCGATGCGCACGCCGTCGCGGTAGACGGCGCAGTCCACGACGCAGGACGGCGTGGCGGGATCGCGCGTGGTGTCGTATGTGCCGCTGTCCTTGCGCAGGGACGGGCGGGACGGGCGGACCGCGGCGCGCAGGTCACGGATCATCGACATGGCAGGCTCCTTCGCAACGAGCAACAAAGCCGCTGACGACGGGTGGAACTGCCCGGAATGGGGACGTCCTGAGTGCGGATGTTTGGCACGTCCACAAAGCGGGGAGCACCGCACCATCGCGTTGGCGGATTTTGCTACTGATTCAGATCAGACAGATCAGGCAAAACGAAACGAAGTGCTCTTCCGCGGTGCACCGGGGGATCCGGAGCGGGTCCCCCCGGGGGAGGTCCGCACGGACACGGCGCGCAGGTGAGAGGTGGCGGTCAGCCAGAGCAGCTGCATCAGCGGCCGGAAGAGCGGGTGGTACTGCACGGTCGACTTCGATCCATGACAGCCCCACCTCCTCCGGCCGGTCCCTGGTGAGGGACGATCCATCCCCCGTAGGGGAGTCTCAGGGTGTCGGGACTCGATCGCGACGCTACTGCGTGCTGCCCGGAACCACCGAGCAAGAGTATCAGCCGACTGAAGTGTCAAGGCGCCGCTTTGCCTGGTACTGACGAGTTCTATGCTCGCCGCATGGTTGATGTTCTCGCTCTGGTCGAGGCCCGGCTGCGTACCGCGCTCGGCGAGCCGGACGCCCGTGCCGCGGTCACCTTCCTGGGCACGGACCGCGTCGAGGTGCTGCGCTTCCGCGAGGGGGACATCCTCCGCTACGCCACACTCGGCATGTCCGTACGGCCGATGGCGGACCCCACGGCGACGCTCGCCGACCCTGTCGAGGGCCCCCGCGCCGAACTCGTCCTCTCCGTGCGCGGCGGCCTCGCCGACACCGACAAGGTGCTGCGCCCGCTGGCGGTGCTCGCCGCGTCTCCGCAGGTCGAGGGCGTGGTCGTGGCCCCCGGCGCCTCGCTGGACGTGGGTGAACCCCTGTGGCCGGGCGCCCCCTTCACCTCGGTGCTGGTCGCCGAGCCGGGCGGCCTGGTCGAGGATCTGGAACTGGACGAGCCCCTCGACCCCGTACGGTTCCTGCCGCTGCTGCCGATGACCCCGAACGAGGCTGCCTGGAAGCGGGTGCACGGCGCCCAGGCGCTCCAGGAGCGCTGGCTGACGAACGGAACCGACCTGCGGGATCCGTCCCGCAGGTCCGTTCCGTTGGACTGACCGGGGAGTGAGCAAGCTCACCAACCGGCCTCGACCGGCGCTCAGTCGGCGAACACGGCGACACTGTCCTCGCTCGCGTGCCGCGACTGCAGCTCCTGCGCCGTGTGAATGAGGGCGTTGCGCCGTACGAACACCACGACCGCGCCAACGTGTAGCTGTAGAAGAAGGCGGAGACAATGCAACCTACATCTGCCTCTCTCCGGTGAAGCAGGTGTGCGGGGCACACGCCGGACGGGTGATCGTCCTTGACGCGGCGCGGGTCGGGGAGGACCGTGGGGCCCTATGAGGGGCGAACCCAGTTGCCCGAAGTGTGGTGGCCGGGTCAGGGCTCCCGGACTCTTTGCCGACTCCTGGCAGTGCGATGTGCATGGCAACGTGCATCCGCTGCAGCCCGTGATCCCGCCCAGCGTCGAGGCCCTCGGCGTCGTGGTGCACCGAGCTCAGGTGCCGGTGTGGATGCCGTGGCCGCTGCCGGTGGGCTGGCTGTTCACGGGTGTGGCCTGTGCGGGTGACGACCGCAGTGGGGGGCGTGCGACGGCCGTGGCCTGCTCGGGCCCCGGGCCGCTCGGCGGCATGGGGGAGCTGATCCTCGTCGCCGAGGAGCTGGGTGTCGGGCTCGGCGCGTGGTACGCGGGCATCGACGGCCCGGACCCGGGCCCGTACCTGAACGTCGAGAAGCCGCCCCAGGCCAAGGTGCTGGCCGCCGGCCGCCCCACTCCGCTGTGGCACGTCACGGGCACGCCCGACGACCGTGCGGTCTTCGCGGGCGAGGCGCGTGGCCTGTGGCTGTGGGCGGTCGTCTGGCCCGAGCAGACGGGCATGCTGATGTACGACGAACTGGTGCTGACCGACCTCCGGGACGCGGGTGCGGAAGTGGACCTGCTGCCGATCGGGGCGCTGTCGCCGCGCCTGATCGCACCATGACGTACGAGGCGCGCCGGGCGTAGGGGGCGCATCCCTGCTGCGGGTGTGACAGGGGACTTCGGAAGCCCGTTATCCTTGAGCGTCCCCTCGTCCCGTCATCGCTTGGAGTCCGTGTCGTGCGCATCGACCTGCACACCCACTCCACCGCCTCCGACGGTACGGACACCCCGGCCGAGTTGGTACTGGGCGCCGCTGCCGCCGGACTGGACGTCGTCGCGCTCACCGACCACGACACCACCCGCGGCCATGCGGAGGCCATCCGTGCACTGCCCGAGGGGCTGACCCTCGTCACGGGCGCCGAACTCTCCTGCCGGCTGGACGGCATCAGCATGCACATGCTGGCCTACCTCTTCGACCCCGAGGAGCCGGGTCTGCTCGCCGAGCGTGAGCTGGTGCGAGACGACCGGGTCCCCCGTGCCCACGCCATGATCGCCAAGCTTCGGGAGCTGGGGGTTCCGATCACCTGGGAGCAGGTGGCGCGCGTCGCCGGCGAGGGCTCTGTCGGGCGGCCGCACATCGCCTCCGTGCTGGTCGAGCTCGGCGTCGTGGACAGCTTCTCGGACGCGTTCACGCCCAAGTGGCTGGCCGACGACGGGCGCGCCTACGTCGAGAAGCACGCGACCGACCCGTTCGAGGCGATCAGGTTGGTGAAGGCCGCCGGCGGGGTCACCGTCTTTGCGCATCCGGCCGCGTCCCAGCGCGGACGGACCGTGCCGGAGTCCGCCATCGCGGACCTCGCCGCCGCAGGGCTCGACGGCGTCGAGGTCGACCACATGGACCATGACGCGGCGACGAGGACCCGGCTGCGTGGTCTCGCCGGCGAACTGGGCCTGCTCGTCACGGGCTCCTCCGACTACCACGGCAGTCGCAAGAGCTGTGCGCTCGGGGAGTACACCACCGATCCGGAGGTGTACGGCGAGATCACCCGGCGGGCCACCGGGGCCTTCCCCGTGCCGGGCACCGGTGGACACAGCCGGAGCCCGGTCAGGCCGTAGTTCCGTCGTCCGCTGCCCAGGCGCCCGGCATCCGCCGCCGCGCCACCGCCCTCACGCGCTGTCCGGCGCCCACTTCCCCCAGCGGCCGCGGCCCGATCGCCGCGTGCTCGTCCGTACCTCTGCGCAAGGTCCCCATGTTCGACGTCGCCGTCTTCGGTTCCCTCTTCTTCACCCTCTTCGTGATCATGGATCCCCCCGGGATCACCCCGATCTTCCTCGCCCTCACCGCCGGGCGCCCCACCAAGGTGCAGAAGCAGATGGCCTTCCAAGCCGTCTGCGTGGCCGGTGGCGTCATCGGGGTGTTCGGAGTGCTCGGCCATCAGATCCTCGGCTACCTGCATGTCTCGGTGCCGGCGCTCATGATCGCGGGCGGACTGCTCCTCCTGCTGATCGCCCTCGACCTGTTGACCGGCAAGACCGATGAACCGAAGCAGACCAAGGACGTCAACGTCGCACTCGTTCCGCTCGGCATGCCGCTGCTCGCCGGACCGGGCGCGATCGTCTCCGTGATCCTGGCGGTCCAGAAGGCCGACAGTGTGGGCACCCAGGTGTCGGTATGGGCGGCGATCCTCACGATCCACGTCGTGCTGTGGCTGGTCATGCGCTACTCGCTGGTGATCATTCGTGTGATCAAGGACGGCGGCGTCGTCCTCGTGACCCGGCTCGCCGGCATGATGCTCTCCGCGATCGCCGTGCAGCAGATCATCAACGGGGTCACCCAGGTCGTCCGAGGAGGCTGACCGTCCCCCAGGGTCCCCGGGCACGCGCGGAGCCCCGTACAGCACGGTTGCCGTACGGGGCTCCGAAGCATCACATCGGCCCGAGTCGAGTGTTACGACGTGGACGAGCCGGCCGGGCGGATCCAGAGTCGCTGCCCGATGGCTGCGGCTTGCTGAACGATCTGCTTGACGGAGGCGGCGTCTACGACGGTCGTGTCCACGGGGGTGCCGTCGACGTCGTCGAGTCGCATGATTTCGAAGCGCACAGGGCTTCTCCCTTCGTCTGGTCATCCTCCTGAGGAGAACTACTGGCGAGCGGAGCGGGGAGCGTCGGTGTCCCCGTTCCTCGTCGGATTCAACGGGATGCTGGCTACAAACATTCCCTACGCTAAAGAAAATTTTCGAATCCCTAATTACTCGCGGGTAAGGGGGTTGGGGCGCGAGCGGACCGTGTTCACGGCGCACTGATGGGGACCGGTTGTGTTCGCAGCGTGACCGCCGGGACAATGGGGGCAGTATGAACGACGACCTGGTGGCGCTCGGCGCCCGCATCGACCGCACGAACGAGTTGCTTCAGCGCATGCTCGCCGAGGTGGCGAAGACGCCCTCGACCCATGCGATCTTCGTCGACGCCGGCTATCTGTACGCGGCCGCGGGGCGCCTGATCGCCGGGACCGAGGACCGCCGGGCCTTCGACCTCGACGCCGAGGGGATGATCGAGGCGCTCATCGACAAGGCGCGCACGATCTTCGCGGACAGCAGGCTGCTGCGCGTGTACTGGTACGACGGCGCGAGGCGCCGTATCCACACCGCCGAGCAGCAGTCCATCGCCGAACTCCCCGACGTGAAGGTACGGCTCGGCAACCTCAACGCCAACAACCAGCAGAAGGGCGTCGACTCCCTGATCAGGTCCGACCTCGAGTCACTGGCCCGGCACCGTGCCATCAGCGACGCGGCGCTCATCGGCGGCGACGAGGACCTGGTGTCTGCGGTCGAGGCGGCACAGGGGTACGGGGCCCGGGTGCATCTGTGGGGCATCGAGGCGCCCGAGGGCCGCAACCAGGCGGAGCCGCTGCTGTGGGAGGTCGACAGCCAGCGCACCCTCGAACTCGAGTTCTTCAAGCCGTACGTGACCCGGCGGACGGCCGCGACATACGAGGCGACGTCCGCGACCCGGCCCACGCGTGAGGACGTCCGCTTCGTGGGCGCACAGATCGCGGCGAAGTGGCTGGTGGCGCGCGGCCGGGAGACGCTGGCGGACCTGCTGCCCGGCCACCCCTATCTGCCCGGCTCCGTCGACCAGGATCTGCTGGTGGAGGCGGAGGGCCTGCTGCAGTACTCGCTCCGCGGCCAGTCGGACCTGCGGCGCGCCCTGCGGGACGGCTTCTGGGAGCACCTGCAGGGGCTGTACTAGGCCGCCTGCGTGAACCGGTCCCAGAAGGCGGCGAGCGCGCGGGCCGTCCGTTCGGGCTGCTCCGTGTTGGGGGAGTGTTCCGCGTTCGGCACGACGGTGCGCTCGGCACCCAGCCGGGTGGCCATCTCGTCCAGGAGCGGAACGGGCCAGGTGTCGTCACGGCTGCCCGACAGCACATGCACGGGCAGACCGACGGCGGCCAGCTCGGTCACGCGGTCGGGTTCCTCGCAGAGCTGCCGGCCGGTGGCGAGGAGCTGGGCGGGACTGTTGCCGAGCCAGCGGCGGCGCAGGTCCTCCCCGTCGGCGAGCCCCTCGTCGATGTCCCCGGCGTCGGTGTCCTCCGGCGGCTCCGTGGCCTGGATGGCCTCCCAGACCTCGGCCATGTCCATCACGGCGAGGGCGTCGCGCAGCAGCTTCACGCGCTGCTGCTGCGGGACGGAGATCTGGGCCGGGCCGGAGGCCATCAGGGTGAGCGAGACGAACGGGGAGGCGTCGACGAGGACGGCGGCGCGGGCGATCTGACCGCCGAGGGAATGACCGAGGAGGTGCACGGGTGCCCCGACCGCGTGCGCCTGTGCGAGGACGTCCCGTGCCAGCTCGGCCTTCGCGTACGGCGCCTCGTCGTCCCGGGGGCCCGGGGACTCGTACTGGCCCCGCCCGTCGACGGCGACGCTGCGGTACCCGGCCGCCGCGAGCAGCGGCTGCAGGGCGATGAAGTCCTCTTTGCTGCCGGTGTACCCGGGCAGCAGAAGCGCGGTCCCCTTGAACTCCGACGCCACCGCGTCCGCCTCGAGCACGGCGAACTCCCCGCGCTCCGTGCCGAGTCGGTGGGACCGGACACCAGGGGGCGGTATGAAGGCAGGGGGACGACTCATGCGGTGAGGTTACCGGGCGCCGGTGCCGGGCGCGGCCGGTGCCCGGTGACATCGCGGTGTACGGACGAGGAGCGGCAACGCCGACGGCCCGTCACCCGCCGGATGGGGTGACGGGCCGTCGAGCAGGCGTCGCATCAGCCCTCGGCGGGCTCGGCGGCTTTGCGCGTCCGCCGTCGGGGCTTCGCGGGGGCCTCCTCCGTCTGGGCCGGGATCTCCGTCTCGGCGGTCACCGCCTTGCGCGTACGGCGCCGCGGCTTCACCTCGGGCTCCTCGACGGCCTGCGCCGGGATCGCGGCA
>NZ_JAYWVC010000610.1:0-1110 GCF_036281785.1 Streptomyces chiangmaiensis
TCGGTGTGCGGGTGAGAATCGACTCCCGCACCGATCCGCTGCTCGACGCCAAAGAAAGCGCGGCGATGTCGGTCCCGGAGACGAGCCAGTGGACCGCTCCGCCCTGCCCCCACAACTGCGAGATCTGAAGGCCCACATTGAGCGTACGGCCGTTGCTGTGGCGGACCCCCGCATTGCCGGACCAGCCACCCCCGGCGCGGCACTGCTCCGCGAACGCCCCTGCCCGCAACGGGTTCTGGGCGAATGGCAGCACGACCGAGACGGACCGGCCCACCACCTGCCCGGCCGAGTACCCGACAAGCCGCTGCGCGGTGTCCGTCCACCCGACCACCGTCCCATCAGCGTCGAGCATCGCAATCGCAGCGTCGGGCATCCCGCGGGGGTTGACGTTCGCACCGAGGGTGCCCTCAAGAGCGTCGGTCATGGGGTTCCTCTCATCAGGTGGATCTGCAGAACGTGCTGGCGGCGACGCGATCGCCCCGGACGTGCGGTGCCGGGTCAGCGTCCTGGCACTCTGTGCGGGCTGCGGCACCCGGTGCCGCCTCATGGGGCGCCCCGTTCCCGGCAACCCCGACCAACGTGATCCTGATGCGTGGCCGCGCATCCGCAAGGCGGTGGGCGCTCCAGCCAGTACGCCGAAAGCCACCCACCCCGGGCCCGGCCGCCCCAAGGGCCGCAACTACATCCCCGCACCCCGCCACCCAGTGGGCAAGAAACGCAACAAAAAGGACACGCTCGGGCGCGACGGAGCACAGCAGCAGCCTTAAAGATCAAGCTAAGAGTGCCCGGCAGTAGGCGCGCCGGATGGTCCAGTGGGGCCGTGCTGTGCGGGGATAGCGCGGTCGAGTTCCGTCGGTTCCCGGCCAGCTGGTGTGACGCGGCGGGCGACGAGGGCGGCGAGGTCGTCGTCACGGGTGCCGTGACAGTAGGCGAGCACGTCCTGGTGGAGGTGGTCGAGGAGTCGGCGGGACGGGGCGAGGGCCCATCGGTGGACGCGCTGCGCGAGGGGGTAGAAGGCCCCGCTACCGTCGCGGGTCTCGCTGACGCCGTCGGTGTAGAGCAGCAGGCGGTCGCCGGTGCCAAAGGGGATGGTGTCGACCTGGTAGTGGT
>NZ_JAYWVC010000611.1:0-1107 GCF_036281785.1 Streptomyces chiangmaiensis
GGTCAAGCAGGCCAAGGCCGACCGGGGCCAGGGCCCCGTGGGTGCTCTGACAAGCGACGAGAAGGAAGAACTGCGGCGGCTACGGCGGGAGACCCGGGAACAGCAGCAGACGATCGAGATCTTGAAAAAAGGTCTGGCCTTCTTCGCGAAGGAGACGATGAAGTAGGCATGCTGTGCCGCTTCATCGACGCGGAGAAGGCCGCCGAGGACAACCCCGGCGGCTACAGCGTCAGCCTGCTGTGCCGGGTCGTGGGCGTGAACCGCTCCACCTACTACTCCTGGCTCGCGACACGCCCCGCCGTCGCCGAGCGCCGGCGCGCCGAGGACGAACTCGCCGAGGAGATACGGGAGATCCACGCCGATTCGCGCGGCGCGTACGGCGCCCCACGCGTGCACGCCGCGCTGCGGCGCAAAGGTCATGCGATCAACCGGAAGAAGGTCGAGCGGATCATGCGCGAGCGCGACATCCGTGGCGTCACCCGCCGCAAGCGCCGCCATCTGACGAAGCAGGACACCAAGGCCGCCCCAGCCCCGGACCTGATCGGCCGCGACTTCACCGCGAAGCGGCCTGGCACGAAGCTCGTCGGCGACATAACGTACCTGCCGACGATCGAGGGCTGGTGGTATCTGGCGACGGTCATCGACCTGGCGACTCGCGAGGTGATCGGGTACGCGATGGCCGACCACCACCGCGCCGAGCTGGTCACCGACGCACTGCGCATGGCTGCGGCCCGCGGCGACCTGCAGCCCGGCTGCATCATGCACACCGACCGCGGCAGCGAGTACACGAGCGGCGAATTCCGCCGCGACATAAGGAAGTTGAACCTGAGGCAGAGCATGGGGCGAACCGGTATATGTTATGATAATGCCGCAGCCGAGAGCTTCTTCGGTCTGCTGAAAGCGGAGATCGGCACCACCGTCTGGGAGAGCCGCGAAGCGGCCCGCGCCGACGTCTTCCACTTCATCGAGGTCGAGTACAACCGCACCAGGCTCCGCAAACACCCCGAGTTCGGGTACCTCACCCCACTCGAGACCCGAGCCAGGCTGCAGCAGGACTTCACCCCCGCAGCGTAAGCACCCGCTGTCCACGATCAGGGGGGAACTTCA
>NZ_JAYWVC010000612.1:0-1095 GCF_036281785.1 Streptomyces chiangmaiensis
CCGATGCCGAGGGTCTGAGCCGCGCTCCACAGTCCATGGCGTACATGCAGGCCAAGGGCGAGCATCGCCACGATGTAGATGACGTTGTTCCACCAGACACTGAAGGTGTCCACGAGGTTTTCGTAGGGGTGCCCCTCCTCGAAACCTCCGGAGTGCACCGTGCCAGTGGTCAGGTCCAGGATATGCCACACGACATACAGACCGAGAATCACTCCGCCCCAGCGCATGGTGCGCGTAGCGTAGGAGGCTCTCGGCTTCTTGTGCACGTACTTGCTGGGGCGCGCCTTGATATCGCGTCGGCTCAGCTGGTACGCGGAAACACCGTGCCCGATGACGGAGAGGATGAGAACGACGCGTAGCACCCATAGAAACCAGCCGTAGTGAAGTGCCGGCTCTCCGATGGTGCGCAGCCAGTGGGAGTAGTGATTGTAATCGTGGAGGCCGAAGAAGATCTTCAGATGTCCATAGAGGTGCAATACCAGAAATCCGAGCATGATAAAGCCGGTTACGGCCATCACGACCTTTTTCCCGATGGTACTGCCCCATGCGGACCGAATCATTGTGGGACGTGGTTTGTCGCGCACTGCGAACGTCATATCTGGATCCTAAAGACGGTGGGATCACAGCGTCCAAGACCGGATTTCCCCGGCACCAATAGCCGTTCCCTATGATGACTTGACTTCTGAATTCGCCGAGATGCGCGGCGATTGCCGCCTCGGCATGCTCCAACTCGACTGCAGCATCATCTGCTTGATCGGACTCCGATCCCGAAAGTAGTTCTCGAAACCGTCCGGAGTGATGACTTCGATGATCCGGCGGGGCCGGTCACCGGCGTTTCACATCGCGTGCATCAAGCCGGCGTCGCTGTACCCAGCGGCTGACCGTGGTGCCCTCACCTTCGAAGATCTTGTGCAGGTAGCGCACCGAGATGCGATGGTGCCCGGCGATCAGGTCGGATGACAGGGCGGGGTCGCTCAGCGACGCGACCGCGCCCCCCGTTTGTGACTTCTCCTGCCGGCCGGTTCGCTCAGGTGCAGCCGTCCCGCGGGAACCGGAGCCTTGTGCTCACGCGACGCTGTCGATCGTCCGGCTCGT
>NZ_JAYWVC010000613.1:0-1087 GCF_036281785.1 Streptomyces chiangmaiensis
TGGTTCTCGATCGGCACGGTCCGCGCTTGGTTCTCGCAACGCACGCCGCACACCTTACCCGATCGTGTGGGCGCGGCCCGGACGTCGGGGTCGCCCAGGCGCTCCAGGACCTCGGCCTCGGCGGAACGGAGTCCCGGCGGCACAGGGTACTGGGCGTGGGCCTGCTGCCAGTCCTCGATCTCTTCGGTGCGGCTGCGTGCCGGCTCACGCCGTATCTTGCGGTTGCTGTTGAGGAAGGTGTTGATCAGAATGCGGTCGAGCCAGGCTCTGACGCTGGTGCCCTGCTGGAACTGGTCGAAATGCGCATACGCCTTGACGTAGGTCTCCTGCACCAGGTCTTCGGCGTCGGCCGGGTTACGCGTCAGGCGCAGCGCGGCTGCGTACATCCGGTGGCGGTGTTCAAGTGCGCTTTCGAAGCCGGCCTTGGGGTCGGTATCGGACGGCCGGTCTTCGTCGGTGCCCCGTCCTCGGTGCGCGCCGGTACTGTCGCCTGCCGTCGGCCTCCCGTTCGAAGTGCGAGCGATTGGCCCGGTGATGGATACGGGCATCGACGGTCTTCTCCTTCGGCTCACTCCATGTGCGGTGCCGTACAACGGGTTTGGAAATCTGACACAAGCCCTCGTGCCTTTGCGGGCCGGCCTGACCCCAGGGTCCGCCGGGACGCTGCTTCACAAGGGCTCGGCCGGCCCGATCGAGCATCGCTTGCCGTACTGAGCAGGGCGCGACCATCACCTAGGTGGTGTGATCGGCCTTTGCCGGCGGCCCGAGGACGTCGGGCCAGGGCACGGCTGTGGTGGCCGTTCCTCTGTCGCCGAGCGGAGGACGGCCGTTGCCGACATGAGCCGTCGTATGGCTCGAGGCGGTCGCGGGCGCGCTCGGGTGTCGCGCCG
Source organism: Streptomyces chiangmaiensis (assembly GCF_036281785.1). Lineage (NCBI taxonomy): Bacteria > Bacillati > Actinomycetota > Actinomycetes > Kitasatosporales > Streptomycetaceae > Streptomyces > Streptomyces chiangmaiensis. Next base: position 891 of record NZ_JAYWVC010000613.1, read on the forward strand.
GCGTGACGATATTCGACGCGCCGCCCCGCTCGCCGGACAGCGTGTGGCCACGGGACAGGCTGGTCACACCTGCTGCCGCCAGTGCCAGGCAGAGGAGTTCGAGCGTCAGCCACCAGCCGCCGCGCAGGGTTTCTCCGTAGAGGGTGACGCCCAGGGTGAGGCTGACGAGGGCGTCTCCCAGCGTCAGTGCCGGTTGC
>NZ_JAYWVC010000614.1:0-1081 GCF_036281785.1 Streptomyces chiangmaiensis
ACATCGTCCGGGTTGTCCGCGGGGAACGTGGGCGAAACGGCTGCGGCTGTACCCGAAACAGGAGCGGCTGAAGCCGGGCCGGCCGTGGGTGAAGCGCGATCAACCCGGAGGCTTGACCGGAGCGGACCGGAGCCGGTCTGGGGCGGCCCGCTCCACCCGGTCTGAGAAGTCCTGGCGATGTGTGACTCGAAGTCCAAGAACTCCGGTAGAAGTCCTGGAAGTCCCGGCAGTAACTGTCAGGAAGTCAACCAGGAAGAACCCGAAGAGCCGGGAACGGCTGTGCCGACCCCGAGATACATCAGGGGCCTCTGCCCGAGAGAGTCACCTGGGCCCCAGGGGCGTGTTTCTCAGGCCGATGGGCTGTCATTTCGGCGGTACTGGTGTGCATTTATGGGACGCGTGGACTTCGGTGCGCCCAGCCTCGCAGCGGTCCCGGCTCGCTCATGAGAGTGCGGCTGCGGTGGTTGGGCGGTCCTCGCGGCCGATGGACCTGGCCTCCATCCCCGTCCAACCGGAGGAGAGCAGTCAGGCTCCGTCGCCCTCTGGGCCCACGGCGGTTGACGTAGCGTCCAGGGAGGAGAGACCTGAGGCGGGGAGACTGCAGCGGAGACCATGCATCCCCCGAAAGCACTGATGAGAGGCACCAAGAGGGATGTGACGTTCGTCACTCCACCGGTGGCGGCGACTGAGGCAGCACCGCTCTTTGATCTTGCTCTAGGTGATCACGATAGGCAGCCCGATCAAGCGGTCGACCCGTAAGCGGAATCCCAGACCTTCAGCTGAGGCTTCCGCCGACGCGCGGGATTCGACTCATCGCGAGGTACAAGCGATGGCCTGCGCCCTGTCGTGCATATCCTCGACAGCCCCAGTGTTGGTTCGTGTCCTGTCTCATTTGATCTAGCTCTCGGTCGAGGCTCTGAGCAGGCGTGATGCAGTGTGTGGTGAGACGGTCCGAGCCAGGTTTCTCAGTCCATCGTGTCCGCTGGGTGCGGATACCCGTGGTCATCTCACTTCATCGTGTCTGCGGGCATCACTTTGTCGCCTTGGGGGTCTACGACGAGCGCGGCCAGGTCACCAAGGC
>NZ_JAYWVC010000615.1:0-1071 GCF_036281785.1 Streptomyces chiangmaiensis
AGGACACGGCCCCGCACACAGTGCAGGCATACGTTCTCATCGACACAGGCAGTGCATGCTTGCTTCTCGCTCCGCACGATGCGCAGCCCATCGTGGTGTGCGCCGGATGCACGAGACGGACGTCCCGCACATGCTTGTGCCTTGCTCCGTGGGACTGATCAGGGCGTAGGAACTCCCGTCATCCCAGGTCAGCGGGCACCTCTTCTCATTTCGTCGTCCACAGACCGACTATCGCGCGGTGGATCCAGGATCAGAGCACGCGGACAGGGCCCGCAGCTCGCTTCATGGCCGACCGGCCGCCCCCGATCACTCGCTGCCTGTTCTTGAGTGGTGCTCGAGAAGAGGTGGGACGTCCAGGTCCCCCTCTCGGAGCCGATAAACCTGCAAGGTGAGCTCGTAGTACTTGTCTGTCTCGCCAACCCACTCCATGCCCACGCGCCGAGCCGTCGCGATTCCACGCGTGTTGTGGGGGCGCACCACTGCGAAGACTTCGTCCACCCCCGCCGTGAACGCGTAGTGCGCTGCGCCGTGTCCCGCTTCGGTCGCCAGGCCGCGCCCCCAGAAGGGTCTTGCGAGCTGCCAGCCGATCTCGAGGTCAATACCGTCGGGGGGCAGCGGCAGGATCGCGGCCCCTCCAACGAGCTCGCCGGACCCCGCCAGTTCGATGGCCCAACGCCCTGCCGGAGGCTCGAGGCTCGAGCACTGCCCAATCCATTGGCGGAGCACTCCTTCCATGGCGTCCTTGTTGGGCACCGTCGTCATCGCCGGGGCCAGCCAGCGGGCCACATCGTCCTCTCCGTACACGGCGAGGGCCGCTGCAGCATCGTTCGTCAACCACCGTCGTATCACGAGCCGCTCAGTCTCGATGCGGGAGCCGTCGACTCTCACACGATGCCGTGGATTTGGGCGACTAGGCATGTCTACTCACCTAACTTTCGGGCCGTCAAATCAGCGGAGGTGATGCCTGACGGATCGTCAACATCTCGGTAGAAGCCGCCTCGGCGATTCCTGCTGGCGCTCTCGGAAAGTAGACCGTACAGCGTGCAGAAGCCGTCCTGCAGCGTGCTCATT
>NZ_JAYWVC010000616.1:0-1065 GCF_036281785.1 Streptomyces chiangmaiensis
GGGTGTCTGATGGTGTGTTGGCCTGCGCGTGGACGGGGATGGGTATTCGTTGTGTGCCCGTTCCTGCGGGGGTCGTCGTCAGTGGGCTGTCATGGCGTCCCGGTGCCGTGCCACGTATGCTTCGACGCTCAATGGCTCTGTGCCGCCCACGTCCCGCACGACGTTGTTCGTCCCGGCGAATATGCCGTTTTGGTAATCGATGACGACGTTTCGCAGGTGCTGCACGGTGTGCGGGTGCCAGCCCCGGGCCTGCAATGTGCGGACGAAGGTGTCGATGTCGACTGGCTCGTATCGCACGGGGCGTTCCAGCGCTCGCGCGGCGGCTGCGGCGATCTCGTCGTAGTCCAGTTCCTGCGGTCCGTGCAGGGGATAGATGCGGCCGGCGTGCGGTGCTGGGTCGGTCAGGATGGCAGCGATGACCCTGCCCTGGTCCTCGGCGGCGATCGGTGCGTGCCTGCCCTGCCCCATGGGGAGGCGCAGCAGGCCTTCCCGTCCGCTCCAGTCCCCGAAGGTGAGCAGCCACTCGGCGAAGAAGGTCGGCCGTAGGTGGGTTGTGGGTACCGGGTAGTGGTCCAGTAGACGCTCGGCCAGCCAGTGGTGGCGAGCGGCGTTGCTGGCCGCTTCGCGACGCGCGGAGATCTGGGACATGTTGACGACGGCTTCCACCCCGTTGTCCGCTGCCGCCTGGGCGAAGACTGTAGTGGCCTCGATCAGGCCGGGCCTGATCGGGTAGGTGAAGTACGCGCTGCGCACTCCCCGGGTCGCCGCAGTCATCGCATCCAGATCCAGCAGGTCCCCGACGGCAACTTCAGCGCCCAGGTCTTGGAGTTGGCGAGATCGCTCGTCATACCGGTGGACCAGAGCGCGCACGGGCAGCCCGGACTTTCTGAGGAAGCGCACTGTGTGCCGTCCGGTCTTTCCTGTAGCGCCTGTGACGAGAACCGGTTGTATGTCAGTCATGGGGAACTCCACTTCGGTGGACTGGGCAGGGGTGCCGTCGCGCTGAACCGCGCGGCCGTCGACGTGCCCTTGCTCATGGGGTGCGTACGGCTTCGGCGATGACCG
>NZ_JAYWVC010000617.1:0-1058 GCF_036281785.1 Streptomyces chiangmaiensis
TGCGTTGTGGCAAAGGGAGTCCCTGTTCGATGAGCAGGGGCTTCTTCGTGTGCGGGGCATGACCGCGACGGGGTAGGGGCAGGCAGCGGACGGCTTGTGTTGATCGAGGAGGGTGCGATGCCGTCGGTGCTGGGGTTGATGGAACAGCGTGAGGCGCGGGCAAAGCAGGATCTGGAGTCCTGGACGGAGGTTCTGGAGCAGGCTCAGGCGGAGGTGGATGCCGCGCGGGAGCGAGTCGAGCGGGCCCGGGTGGGGCGTGAGGAGCTTGTGTCGGTGCTGGCGGAGGAGAGCACGGTTGATACGCCGGTTTCCGTGCCGTCTGGTGGTGAGATGGCTGCTGCCGTGGGATCGAGCGGCTTGGGCGCGGTGCATGGCGAGCGGCCGCCGGTGTGGCGGTCGGGCATGGGTGAGGAGGTGCTCAGCGGCCTGTATCGGGAGGTGTTTGCCGCTGCGGTGGCTGCTTCGGGGCCGGTGAACGGGGTGGAGTTGACGAGGGCGGTGGGCCGACAAGCGGAGATCAAGAACGAGGTGGAGAAGATCCGGCACCGTGCCTACGTGCTGGAGAAGCGGGGCTGGCTGGTGCGGGCGATGGACGGACGGTTCATGCCCGCGCCCGGAGCAGTCGGCCGGGGCGCTTCTCCGGCCAGCGCGGAGCGTCTGCGGCCAGGCGCCGGGACAGCCTGATCACGGCGGCCCACCACACCATCTGGGCGTGGTGGTCGGGGCGGCGTTCGTGGTCGCGGTTGAGGCGGCGTGAGCGGGAGAGCCAGCTCAGCGTGCGCTCCACCACCCACCTGCGGGCCAGTACGACAAATCCGCGCCGTCCGTCGGATCGGCGTACGACCTCGATCCGCACTCCGTGGCGGGCGAACGCCTTCGCCAGCGCCGGACCCTGGTAGGCACTGTCGACCCACACCAGCTTCAGCAGCCGGCCCGGCTGGTCCATGAACGTCTCCAGCAGTGCGGGGGCGGCCTTGGAGTCGTGCACATCGGCCGTGGTCACCGTTACCTCCAGGAGCAGGCCCTCGGTATCGGTCAGGATGTGACGCTTGCGCCCG
>NZ_JAYWVC010000618.1:0-1056 GCF_036281785.1 Streptomyces chiangmaiensis
AAGCACTCCTCCACCGGCCAGCGGGAACCGATCGCGCGGATCACCTCGCCCAGCGGGTCCAGGCGCGGGGTGAAGCAGTGGAAGTAGGCCACTTCGGACCGGTCCAGGGCACGGCGGACCACGAAGCGGTGCTCCGGGTCGGGGGTGTCGATCACGGCCCAGTCGTAGGTGCGGAAGCCCTTGGCGCCGATTCCGCAGGCCCGGCGGGTGAAGGCGCGTTCCGGCAGGCGTGCCGTCAACTCCTCTATCTTTCCCGGGTGTTCGGTGGCATCGGTGAGTTCGGCGTTCTTCGGGACCGCCATCACATAGGAGATCCTGCGCTCCTCCAGGAAGGAGCGCAGGCCGGGGTTCTGACCGAACTCCTCGTCGGCGGCGAACCAGGCGAAGGGCACCTTGGCCTCAAGAGCCCGCTCGATCATCATCCGGACCTGCTGCGGCCGGGTGCGGAAGGGCACCTTGTCGTCGATGCCGGCCTCCTGGCACCGTGGGCGGTCATCGGCCCAGGAGTGCTCGGGCAGGTACAGCTCCCTGTCCAGCAGCACCCGGTGGCCCTCCGGGGTGGAGTAGGCGAGGAAGGTGCCGATCTGGCAATTGTCGATCCTGCCCAAAGTGCCCGAGTACTGCCGCTGCACCCCAGCGGACTTGCGGCCCTTCTTCGCGAACCCGGTCGGGTCCGCGATCAGCACCGCCCGCTCGTCGGCGAAGTGTTCCATCGCGTAGCCGACCAGCACCTCCCGCAGCCTGCCCGCGTCCCAGGGAGTCATGTTCAAGAACCGCTGCACCCGCTTGGGCTCGGGTGCCCCGGCGAACTCCGCGATCGTCCAGCTGTTCTTCTTCTCCAGCGGCGCCAGCAGCCCGCGCAGATAGCCCCGCGCGTGCGCCCGCGACTCGGACCGATAGAACAACGGCTCGATCCTGGCGCACACCGCCTCGAACTCGGCGTCCAGGACCGCAAGGTCCTCCGCCGTCACCTCATCATCGTCGACCCGACCTCGTGCACTCACGACAGGCCATCCTGCCGCAATCACCAAACAGGATCTATCCCTGTAGTACTAG
>NZ_JAYWVC010000619.1:0-1055 GCF_036281785.1 Streptomyces chiangmaiensis
GGAGCGGGAAGGACCGCCGCTAGAGCTTGCGAAGTCCACTGAGCACCCTTTCGAGCAGTGTCACGTCTGGCTGGCCGCCGGCGTTCTCGTCGCCGCCGGGCTGATGGATGGCGACCAGGCCCGCCTCCGCCAAGTCGGCGACGAGGATCCTGGCCACGCCGAGAGGGATCGTCAGGAGCGCCGAGATCTCGGCAACCGACTTGATCTCCCGGCACAGGTGGCAGATCCGCTGATGCTCGGGCAGCTGGCCCTGCATCTGGTGCGGCTGCGCGGTGGTGTGCACCAGCGCCTCGATGGCGAGCTGGTAGCGGGGCCTGGTGCGGCCGCCCGTCATCGCGTACGGACGCACCAGAGGGTTGTTCGACGACCCCGCGGGCGCCGGCTCGGGAGCGCGGCGCTGCGGCTGCACGGGCTGGATGCGCGGCGCAGGCGGCTGGTCGTACGGCGACGGACCCGGACCCTGCGGGCCCTGGGGCGCGTACGGCTGGCGCCGCTGGCTCGGCGCGGAGGGGAAGTTGTACCGGTTCTGCTCGCCCTGCCCCGGACCCTGGCCAGGGCCGTAGGACCAGTTACCCGAGGGTGAACCGCCTGGGGGTGTTGCCACGTTCTCTCCTCCTCCGACTGCGCCGGGCACCCATCCTGTGGAAGCCGCGTCCCGAAACCTTACGGCCCCGGGACGCCAATACGCACCGTCCGTCTGTTAGTTGAGCAGGCTCCCTTGGAGCTCCGCACGAAGGTCCGGAGTCAGGACCGTACCTGCACGGTCGACAAGAAGTGCCATCTCGTACCCAATGAGACCGATGTCCGCCTCCGGGTGGGCGAGAACCGCGAGCGACGAACCGTCGGAGATGGACATGATGAAGAGGAATCCTCGCTCCATCTCCACAACCGTCTGGTTCACACTGCCGCCCTCGAAGATGCGGGAGGCACCCGCGGTCAGCGAGGTCAGACCGGAGGCGACAGCCGCCAGCTGGTCGGCGCGATCGCGGGGAAAGCCTTCGGACATCGCCAGAAGGAGTCCGTCGGCGGAGACCACCACCGTGTGCGACACCCCG
>NZ_JAYWVC010000062.1:0-39913 GCF_036281785.1 Streptomyces chiangmaiensis
CGCCCGGGTTGTTGGTGCCCGTGGTGTCATGGGGCGTCTGCGCCGGGACAGTGGAGGTTTGTTGCTCGGAGGGCGCTTGCCTGCCGGGGCCGTTGGCGCAGGCGTTGCCGAACGCGGGGTTCAGCGCGGCGATCACGTCGACGGTGTTGCCGCAGATGTTGACCGGGACGTGCACGGGGACCTGGACGGTGTTGCCGGACGCGACGCCCGGTGATCCGGCCGCGGTGCCGTCGGCGTTCGAGTCCGCGAATACCGGGTTGCCGCACAGGGACAGAATGCCCGTCGCGGCGGCCGCCGCGACCATTCCCCTGCTCAGGGTCTGTCGCAATCTAGTTGTCTTCCTGCTGGTAGAGGTGGGAGAAGTGGAAAGCCGGCCCTGGAGCCGTGAAGAAGCAGTCCAAGGCCGGCCCTGACACCCGCCGCCACGGCTGGTGTGTGACGAGACCAGCCGTGGCGGCTATGACGTCAGCTGTTGGAGCATGAGTTCATGGACGACGGGTTCAGCAGCCCGATGACGTTGAGGGTGTTGCCGCACACGTTCACGGGCACGTGCACGGGAACCTGGACGACGTTCCCGGAAAGGAAGCCCGGGGAGTTGAGCGCGGAGCCTTCGGCACCCGAGTCGGCCATGGCCGGGGCGGCCAGTCCCAGGGTCATGATGGCGCCGGCGACAACGGCAGCGCTCTTCTTGTGCTTCACGTAGTTTCCCTTCTGTGCGGTCGTGCCCCTGTGACGGCCGAAGCCGAGCGAGCACAACTTGAACAGCTCGCCGCACGACCTGCACTCTGTGAAACGAGGAATCGGCGGCCGAAGCAACTCCCGAGCTGCGAGTGCCGAGTAATTCACCCGAACGCCGCGTTTCGATTCATACGGAAAGCGCACAGGATCATCGGCGCGGTCCGCGCGATCGAAAGCGCTCAACGGGTGTCGTTGTCGTTGCCGGACGGCACCGGCAACGACTGAGCCCGGCGCCCCCGGGGAGCGGCCGTCGAACCGCTCGGCGGGCCGCTCCTTGGGGGGCGCGTAGGCTGCCAGGGCCCCGGCGGGCCTCAGTCGCCGTACAGCGCCTCGATCTCCTGCGCGAACACCGTCATCACCGCATGACGCTTGATCTTCAAGGACGGGGTGAGCAGGCCGTTGTCCTCGGTGAACTCGCCCTCGACCAGCGCGAACCTGCGGATGGATTCCGCCCGGGACACCGCCTGGTTCGCGTGGTCGACGGCCTTCTGGATGTCAGCGAGGATCCGTGGGTCACGGACGATCTCGGACATCGGGGTGTCCGCGGGCAGCTTGTGCACGGACAGCCAGTGGGCGACCGCCTCGGGGTCGAGGGTGATCAGGGCGGCGACGTAGGCGCGGTTGTCGCCGACGACGATGCACTGCCCGACGGGCGACCGGCTGCGCAGCCGGTCCTCGAGGACGGCGGGGGAGACGTTCTTGCCGCCCTTGGTGATCAGGATGTCCTTCTTGCGGCCGGTGATCGTGAGGTAGCCGTCCTGGTCGAGGGAGCCCAGATCACCCGTCGCGAACCAGCCGTCGCCGAGGACGGCGTCCGTGGCGGCCGTGTTGTTCCAGTAGGCGCCGAACACCACGCCGCCCGTGATCAGTACCTCACCGTCGTCGGCGATCCGGACGGCCGTGCCCGGGACCGGGAGGCCGACGGTGCCGGGGCGGGGCTTGAGAGGCGGGACGATGGTGGCGGCGGCGGTCGTCTCGGTGAGCCCGTAGCCCTCGTAGACGATGATTCCGGCCGCGTAGAAGAAGAGGTTGAGATCGCGGTCGAGCGGGGATCCGCCGCTGATGGCGTAGCGCATGCGGCCGCCGAGTTCCTTGCGGATGCGCCGGTAGACCAGCAGGTCGTACAGCGCCCACAACGCGTACAGACCGGCCCTGGGGCCCTTGCCGGTGCCCAGGAACTTGTTCAGGTACGCCTCGCCGAAGCGGACCCCGACCCGGTCGGCGCGGTCGAAGGAGGCGCCGCGGCCGATCTTCTCGGCGGTGGCGCGCCCCGTGTCGTGGATCTTCTCGAAGAGATACGGGACACCGACCAGGAACGTGGGGCGGAACCGGCGCAGCGCGGGCCGCAGTTCGTCGGGCTTGATGCTCGGGAAGTGGCCGAGCTCGATGCGGGCCGTCAGACAGGCGATCTGCAGTGTGCGGCCCAGGATGTGGGCCAGCGGCAGGAACAGCAGCGTCGAGGCGACCTGGCCCGTGACCTCCTGGAAGACCGGGTGGAGCAGCTCGACCGTGTTGGCGGCCTCCGCGTGCAGATTTGCGTGGGTGAGGACGCAACCCTTGGGCCGGCCGGTGGTGCCGGAGGTGTAGCAGATCGTCGCCACCGTGTCGGGGGTGAGGGCCGCGCGACGCTTGGTCACCTCCTCGTCGGGGACTTCCCGGCCCAGGACGGCGAGTCGGCCGAGAGCGTCCTCGTCCAGCCGCCACATCCGCGGCGGCTCGGGGTGGCCGGCCGTCCCCGTCGCGACCGTGTCCGCGTTCCCGTCGCTCTCCACGACGGCGAAGCGGGCCCCGGAGTCCCGTACGATCCACTCGACCTGTTCGGCGGACGAGGTGGCGTAGACGGGGACGGTCTGGCCGCCGGCCGCCCAGATCGCGAAGTCGAGGACGGTCCACTCGTAGCGGGTGCGGGACATGACCGCGACCCGGCCGCCCGGTTCGAGCCCCGCCGCGATGAGTCCCTTGGCCGTGGCGGTCACTTCGGCGGCGAACGCCGCGGCGGTGACCGGCCGCCAGACGGCTCCCTCCTGACGGCGCAGCACCACGGCCTCGGGCGCCTCCCCGGCGTTGGTGAAGGGGAGGTCGGCGGTACTGCCCGTGGTGGGGCGCGGTGCCATCGGCGCTGTGCGCACCTCGCGGACGGTGCCGCTCTCGTCCCTGATCAGCTCGACCTCGGTGCGGGACGCCAGGTCGCCGCGCTGCTGCGCCCGTTTCAGATCCCTGCGTACGCCCATGACGGCTCCGGTCGCGGCTCGCGTGCGGACATGCGTACTTACTCGGCAGTCAACTTACCTGTGGGTCAAGGAATTTCAATGGTGCGCACGGAGGCGGTGCGGACGCGGACGGTGCCCACGGATGTGGAACGGCCCCGGCTGGTCCCGTCGGAGGAGGTGCGGCCGCGATCTCCGCCGTACGGGGTGCGGACGCGGAGGGCGTCGGAGACGGTACGGACGGACGATCCTCCGCGGGACCGGCGCGGTCCCCGGCCTACTCGGCGCCGCGCAGGTCGGACGCCTCCTGGATCGCCTTGGCGAGCCCGCGTACGTCGGCGTCCTGCGTGCGCTCCGCCAGCGTGTCGGCGCGGTCGGCGAGTGCGCTGAGGCCGGGCCTGCCCGGGAGCGGGGCCCAGCGCCGGCCCAGGCGCAGGTTGTCCGCGAAGTAGGCAGCCGTCGCGGCGACTTGGAGGCCGTACGAGGAGTGCCACAGGTCGTCTTCCAGGGCGCCGGTCTCCAGCTGGCCGGACTCCTCGTGCGGGTCCCGGGTGGCGGGGTCCAGCCAGCGGACGCTTGCCGTGGCGAGATGCCCGCTGGCGTCGGGCCGGGTGCGGACCGCGTAGAGCGCGGTGACCGTGTGGCCGGGGCCCACCTCGCCGCCGTCCACGCGGTCGTCGCGGAAGTCCTGATCGGCGACGCGCCGGTCGTCATAGCCGATGAGACGGAACTCGGCCACGGTCTGCGGGTCGAAGGCGACCTGGGCCTTCGCGTCACGGGCCGTCAGTTCGACGTTCTGCGGCAACTGCTCGCTGAAGACCGTGCGGGCGTCGTCGTCGGAGGAGACGTAGGTCGTGTGGCCGTCGCCCCGGTCGGCGAGTCGTTCCATCAACGCGTCGCCGTACTCGCTGCCCACACCGACCCCGAAGAGGGTGATGCCGTGCTCGCGGCGGGCGTTCGCTATCCGCTCCAGGATGGTGTCGGCGTCGGTGTCACCGGTGTTGGCGAGCCCGTCGGAGAGCAGGACGACCCGGTTGGTGGCGCCCGGGCGCAGGCCCTCGACCGCGGTGGCGTAACCGGTGCGGACGCCCGCCCCGAGGTTGGTGGAGGCCGTGGGCCTGAGTTCGCCGATCGCGTCGTGGATCCGGGCTCGGTGGTCGCCGAGCCGGGTCATCGGCAGGACCGTCCTCGCCCCGTCGCTGAAGGTGACGATCGCGATCGAGTCGTCGTCGCGCAACCGCTCGGTCAGCACACCGAGGGAGTCCCTGACCAGGTCGAGGCGGCCGGGCTCGCCCATGGAACCGGAGACGTCGATGACGAACGTCAGCGCGGCGGGCGGGCGTTCGCCCTCCGGCGGCGCGGCACGGGTGGCGAGACCGACCCGGACCAGGGACCAGCCCTCCTGGCCGGTGCGGGCTCCGTCGACGGTGACCGTGAAGCCGTTGCCGTGTGGGCGCTCGTAGTCCTGCCGGAAGCTGTTGACGAACTCCTCCGGGCGGACGGTCGACGGCTCCGGCAGCCGGCCCTCGGACAGTACGCGGCGCGCATAGCCGTACGAGGCGGTGTCCACGTCCAGCGCGAACGTGGAGAGGTGGTTCGTGTTCTCCCTGCTGTCGTTCCGTCCCGAGCTGTACGCCGGGGCGGGGAACAGGGCAGAGCCGTCGGACTTGCCCGACCTGTCGGAGGCGCCGCCTCCGCAGCCGGTGAGCAACAGGCCGCCCGCGACCGTGATCGCGATCAGCATGGCCCTGGGCCGTCGTGTCCGGTACTCCCGCATGGGTCCCCTCCGTCCGTTGACGTCGACGTCTGTGACTGTGACGCCGGAGGGGGCCGGGATGTGCGGTACGGGACGTTGCGGATGGATCTCGAACCGGCCACGGCGGGCGGCCTTCGAGACCGGCGGGAAATCCTCCGTTGACCTAGGAAACGACGTCCTTGCGCGCGAAACCGCGGAAGGCCAGGGCGAACAGCACGAGCGCGTACGTTATGGAAACCGCCGTCCCCTGGATCATCCCGGCCCACTCCGGGCGCGGCTGAACGGCGTCGGCCCAGGCGAACTGCCAGTGCGCGGGCAGGAAGTCGCGCCAGTGGCCGAGCGCGGTGACCGCGTCCAGCACGTTCCCCACGATGGTGAGGCCGACCGCGCCGCCGACCGCGCCCAGGGGTGCGTCCGTCTTCGTCGACAGCCAGAACGCCAGGCCGGCGGTGACCAGTTGGGACACGAAGAGGTACGCCACGACGACCACGAGCCGCTGGGCCGCCGTGCCCGCTGAGAGGGCGCCGCCGGTCGGAATCTCCAGCGGTCCCCAGCCGTAGGCCACCGTGCCCACCGCGAGTGCGACGACCGGCAGCAGCACGATGGCCGCGAGGCTCGTACCGAGACCGACCGCGAGCTTGGACCACAGCAGCCGGGCCCGCGGGACGGGCGCCGCGAGCAGATAGCGCAACGAGGACCAGCTCGCCTCGGAGGCGACGGTGTCACCGCAGAACAGAGCGACGGGAATGACCAGCAGGAACCCGGCGGAGACGAAGAGGTTCACCGCGGCGAAGTTGGCACCCGAGGCGGTCGCCGTGTCCATCAGTGTCACCTGGCCGTTGCGGGAGCCCGGGTCGCCTCCGATGGCGAAGGCGACGACCAGCACGAACGGGAGCACTGCCAGGATCGCGCCCATGACGAGGGTACGGCGCCGCTTCAACTGCCGGATGAGCTCGACGCGCAGCGGCAACGTCCGTCGCGCCAGGTACCCGTCGGCCGTCTCCGCCCGCTCGGCGAGCGCACTCATGCGGAACCTCCGATCAGCGTGAGGAAGGCGTCTTCGAGACGCCGGTGGGGGCCGAGCGAGGCCACCGGAACCTCGAGCCGGACCAGTTCGACGAGAAGCCGGGCCGAGGCCGCGGATCCGGACGGGGCGGGACCGCCGGGCCCCTCGGGGACCGCAGCACAGCCCATGGCGCCCTCGCCGTTCCCGAGGGATGCGAGCGGCTCGGGGCGGAGGTCGGTGGAGCCGAGCGGTCCGCCCCGTGCGTCACCGGCGGCGATCGGTTCGGCGGAGCCCTCGAGGGACGCGATCGCTCCGGCGGCGTTGTCGAGGGACGCCGTCCGGCCGGCGGCCCCCACGGCGGAGGCAACCGGCTCCACGGATCCCCTGGCGGACGTCATGTCCCCGGCGGACCCGCCGACGGGGGCGATCGGGTCCGCCGCGGACGGGCCCGGCCCGGCGGGGAGTTCCGCGGAGGCCGTCGACTCCGCGACCGGAGCCAGGCGGACCAGCAGTCCGCCCTCCGCCCGTACCGCCGAGGACACCCCGGCAAGCGCGGCCACCTTCTCCACCAGCGGATCGGGGATGTCGGCCGCCAGGCCGACGAGCAGAGTGTCGCCGGAGCCCACGATCTCGTCCACCGGGCCCGCCTGCACGAGGCGCCCTCGGTCCATCACCACCAGGTGGGTGCAGGACTGTTCGACCTCCGCCAGCAGATGGCTGGAGACGATCACGGTGCGCCCCGCCGCCGCGTACCGGATCATGACCTCGCGCATCTCGCGGATCTGCGGCGGGTCCAGGCCGTTGGTCGGTTCGTCGAGGATCAGCAGGTCCGGAAGGCCCAGCATCGCCTGGGCGATGGCCAGGCGCTGACGCATGCCCTGGGAGTACGTGCGCACCGCGCGGGCCAGTGCGTCGCCCAATCCGGCGATCTCCAGCGCCTCGTCCAGATGCGCGTCCTCGGGCGGACGTCCCGTCGCTCGCCAGTACAGCTCCAGATTGTCGCGGCCGGACAGGTGCGGCAGGAAGCCCGCGCCCTCGACGAAGGCCCCGACCCGCGAGAGCACCGGGGCACCCGGGCGGATCGCATGTCCGAAGACCCGGATCTCGCCACCGTCCGGCTTGATCAGGCCCATCAGCATGCGGAGCGTCGTCGTCTTGCCCGCGCCGTTCGGCCCGAGCAGGCCCAGCACCTGGCCCTTCTCCACGCGGAACGACAGGTCCCGCACCGCGTACCGGTCCGCCGACCGCGCGTACCGCTTGCTCAGATCCGTGATCTTCAGCGGCACATCGGCCAGTGCGGGATCGGGCGCCCGTGCCGTCGTACGGCGGCGTCCCGTCAGCAGCAGCGCCAGGGCGACGACGGCTCCGGCCGCCGGGAGCCACCACACCCAGCCGGGAAGCGGGGCCGCCGCGGTCGTCACGCCCGGTGCCGTCGGGACATGCAGACCGCCCTTCAGGGACACCGCGTAGGTGGCGGGAGCGGCCGGGGAGGCATAGCCGAGGTCCGTCGAGGCGAGGACCAGCCGCAGCCGGTGCCCCTTCTGCACCTCGTGGTCGACGGCCGGCAGAGTCAGCGTGACGTCCTTGCCGGCCTTGGCGCCGGTCACCCGGAAGGGGGCGACCAGTTGTGAGGGAAGCACCTGCCCGCTGCCGCCCGGCCCGACGTCGTACACCTTTCCGAAAAGCACGACGTCGTCGCTCGTCGACGTCACATGGACGGTCACCGTCGGCGACCCGGTGACCCACAGGTCATGGCGCACGGGCCGCGAATCGAAGTGCGCGTACTGCCCGGGGAAGTCGAGCGAGACTCCGATGCCCAGCGACGAAAGCTGGGACAGGCCGCCCGCACCGCCGAGGCCCGGGAGCGCGGAGATCGCGGGCGGGTTCGCTCCCGCCGGATTCGTGAACCGCTGCTCGCCACCGCTGAGCGGAACCGTCCGCAGCCCGCTCTCCAGACCGGGATAGGCGTCCCCGCTCGCGCCCCGCAACAGGGCGGCGCCGTCGGTGGAGTCGATGCCGCCGGTGCGCGTGACCCGGAAGGGCGGGCCGGTGTCGACGCCCTTCTCGTCCTTCAGGTAGCGGTCGAACCACGCCGTGACGCGCGCCTGGACGCGGCTCGTCTCCAGGTCCCCGCCGTCGTGGCCGCCGGCGATCCAGTCGACGTCCACGGGCGAGCCGTTGGTCCTGATCGCCCTGGCCGCGGCGTCCGACTGACCGAGCGGGAACAGCGAGTCCGTCTGGCCCTGGACGAGAAGCGTGGGCACCTTGATGTCCGCGCCGACCGCGGACGGGGACCGCGCCTCGAGGAGGGCCCGCGCCTGGGAGTCGGGCTGTCCGGACTCCGCGACCCGGTCGTACATCCGGCACAGCTCGGCGGTGAACCTCGCGCAGCCTCCGCCGGAGTTCATGAAGACGCCGGCCCAGAGCTTCTTGAACACGCCGTTCGGGAACAGCGCGTCCGCCAGGTTCCAGTAGGTGATCGCGGGGGCGATCGCGTCCACCCGGTGGTCGTACCCCGCGGCCAGCAGCGAGATCGCCCCGCCGTACGACCCGCCCGCCATGCCCACCCGCGGGTCGCCGGGCCTGTCGAGCTCGATGCCGGGCTGCTTCGCCAGCCAGTCGATCAGCTTGGAGACGTCGGCGACCTCGCCCTTGGGGTCGTTCAGCCCGATCCTCCCCGTGGACCGCCCGAATCCGCGCGCCGACCAGGTCAGTACCGCGTATCCGTCGCGCGCCAGATCCTCCGCCTGGCCCGCGACGTCCTGCTTGCTGCCGCCGAAGCCGTGTGCCAGCAGGACCGCGGGGCGGCGCCCGGCGGTTTCCGAGGTGAAGTACGACGTGTCGATCCGCACCCCGTCGCCCATGTCCATGAGTCTGTCGGTGCGGTGCACGACGGGCGCGTCGTCCGATGCGACGGCCGTCCACGTCCCGACACCGGCCAGCACGAGGAGGACCGCGACCACTGCGGCCACGGCACCTCGGCGCAGCCCCCGGTCTGCGGGCAGTCGAAGATCCATGTGTCAACGGTAAGGGCGCGCACCGACATCCGAAGCAGCCGCCGGTCTGAACCGGGGACCCTCCCACGGACGTAGAGGTCTGATGCCGCATACCGCAGCCGTGGTACGAAGACCCATGGAGATTCGCCGTGCCACGACCGTCGTCGAAGTGGCAGCTGCCGAGCACCTGTTCGACCATCCCGTCCGCCCCGAGTGGGCCCGACGGTTTCTGACCGCCGCCGGACACCATCTCCTCCTCGCCTACGCGGACGGTGAGTCCGCGCCCGTCGGCTTCGTCAGCGGGGTCGAGACGATTCACCCCGACAAGGGCACGGAGATGTTCCTGTACGAGCTGGCGGTGGCGGAGCCCTACCGGCGCAGGGGGATCGGGCGCGCGCTCGTCGAGCGCCTCGCCGCGCTCGGCCGGGAGTCGGGTTGCTACGGCATGTGGGTGCTGATCGACACCGGGAACGACGTCGCCCTCGCCGCGTATCGCAGTGCGGGCGGCAAGGACGACGGGTCGTGCTCCGTGGTGACGTGGGACTTCGGCTGAGCGCCGGGCGGCCGGCTCAGGCCTGTGCGTCCTCCGGGATCGACACCAGCCAGCGGGTCTCGCGGCGCGGGCGGAGGTAGAGGAGCCAGTACAGCGTGGCCACCGCCGTGATGCCGCCCGTCCACAGCAGGTAACTCACTTCCTGGCGGCTGAGGATGTAGGTCAGAACGGCGATGAGCAGGACGGGTGTCGCGGGCCAGAGCGGCATCCGCCAGGCCGCCGTCGCGGCGTGCGAGCCGCGCCGGCCGAGCAGGGCGGCGACCGCGACCAGCAGGTACATCCCGGTCACGGAGACACCGGTGACGCCGTACAGCGTGTCCAGGTTGACGAAGCACAGGAGCGCGCCGGGTACGCCGACGACGAGGGTGGCGACCCAGGGGGAACCGAAACGGCCGAGCCTGGCCAGGGCGTTGTTCACCGGCTCCGGCCAGGCCTTGTCGCGGGCCGAGGCGAACAGCACGCGTGAGTTCTGGATGACCATGACGATGCCCGCGTTGATGATCGCGAGGGCGACGCAGAGGCTGATGAAGGTGCCCACGGCCGAGTTCGACCAGGCGGCGACCATGGCGCTGATGTCGCCGCCCGTCAGCGCCTTGAGGTCGGAGGCACCCATGGTGATCGCGACGACCGGGACCAGGATGACGACCGAGGAGATGGCGAGGGTGGTGAGGACCGTGCGGGCGACGTTGCGGCGCGGGTTCTCGAGTTCCTCCGAGAGGTAGACGGCGGTCGAGAAGCCCTGGGTGACGAAGAGGGCGATGGCGAGCCCGGACACCACCATCATGGCCGTCACGGTGTCCGCGTGGCTGCCGGAGCCGGCCACCTGCATCGAGACGAGGCTGCCGACGCCCCGCTCGCTGTGTGCGAAGCCGAGGACTGCGACGACACCCGCGGCCACGACCTCGAGGACCAGGAAGATGCCGGTGATCCAGGCGTTGGCGCGCAGGTCCAGCAGGCCCGCCAGGGTGGCCAGCAGCATGACCCCGGCGCCCGCCATCGCCGGGTCGAGGTGCACGACCGGAGCGAGGTAGTCGGCCGTACCCATCGCGATCACCGGCGGGACGATCATGACGACCAGCAGGGACAGCACGAGGAATCCGCACTTGCAAAGCGACCTGGGTCACGTCACTTTCCCAGGGCAGGACGCCCCCCTAACTCATTAGCCAAGGCCCTCCGTGATTGGACCTTGCTTTCCAAGGTGAAATCTGACTTGAGCCTGCGTCATCCGTTTGATGGCGCTCCCACGGGAACCGCAGCGAGGGCGTCAAAAAAATGTCAGGCCGTCCGGTATCCGGACGGCCTGACGGGGGCTTACGACGTCCCTCAGCGGTTGCGCGGGAACCCGAGGTCGACGCCCGCCGGGGCCTCGGACGGGTCGGGCCAGCGGGAGGTGACGACCTTGCCGCGGGTGTAGAAGTGCGTGCCGTCGTTGCCGTAGATGTGGTGGTCGCCGAAGAGCGAGTCCTTCCAGCCGCCGAAGGAGTGGTAGCCCACCGGGACCGGGATCGGCACGTTCACGCCGACCATTCCGGCCTCGATCTCCAGCTGGAAGCGGCGGGCCGCGCCGCCGTCCCGGGTGAAGATCGCGGTGCCGTTGCCGAACGGCGAGTCGTTGATGAGCCGCACACCCTCCTCGTAGGTGCCGACGCGCAGCACGCACAGCACCGGGCCGAAGATCTCGTCCCGGTACGCCTTCGCGGTGGTCGGCACCCTGTCGAGCAGCGAGATGCCGATCCAGTGCCCGTCCTCGAAACCGTCGACGGTGTAGCCGGTGCCGTCGAGGACCACATCGGCGCCCTCCGCCGACGCGCCCGCAACGTACGAAGCCACCTTGTCCCGGTGCGCCTTCGTGATCAGCGGGCCCATCTCCGAGGCGGGGTCGTTGCCCGGACCGATCTTGATCTTCTCGGCACGCTCGCGGATCTTCTCCACCAGCTCGTTGCCGATGGAGCCGACGGCCACGACGGCGGAGATCGCCATGCAGCGCTCGCCGGCCGAGCCGTACGCCGCCGAGACCGCCGCGTCGGCCGCCGCGTCCAGGTCCGCGTCCGGCAGCACCAGCATGTGGTTCTTGGCGCCGCCCAGGGCCTGGACGCGCTTGCCGTTGGCGGAGGCCGTGGTGTGGATGTAGCGGGCGATCGGGGTCGAGCCGACGAAGGACACCGCCTTGACGTCCGGGTGCTCGAGGAGCCGGTCGACGGCCACCTTGTCGCCGTGGACGACATTGAAGACGCCGTCCGGCAGACCGGCCTCCGCGAGCAGCTCGGCCAGGCGGACGGACGCCGACGGGTCCTTCTCGGACGGCTTCAGCACGAAGGTGTTGCCGCACGCGATGGCGATCGGGAACATCCACATCGGGACCATCGCGGGGAAGTTGAACGGCGTGATGCCCGCCACGACGCCCAGCGGCTGCCGAATCGCGGCCACGTCCACGCGGCTGGCGACCTGCGTGGACAGCTCGCCCTTGAGCTGTACGTTGATACCGCAGGCCAGGTCGACGATCTCCAGACCGCGGGCGACCTCGCCGAGTGCGTCGCTGTGCACCTTGCCGTGCTCGGCGGTGATCAGTTCGGCGATCTCGTCGCGGTGCGCGTCGAGCAGCGCCCGGAACTTGAAGAGGATGGACGTGCGCTGCGCGAGCGAGGACTGGCCCCAGGTCCGGTAGGCGTCCTTCGCCGCCGCGACGGCCGCGTCCACCTCGTCCACGCTTGCGAAGGCGACCTTCGTGGTGACCGCGCCGGTCGCCGGGTCCGTCACCGGCCCGTGCGTGCCCGACGCGCCTTCGACGGTCTTCCCGCCGATCCAGTGGTTGACGATCTTCGTCATGCGCAAGTACTCCTTCACAGATGGCGGCGTCGGGTCGAGACGTGCCGGTCGTACTCCTCGCGCGCCTTGACCGCCGACGATCGGGTCGCGGTCTCGGCCACGGGTACATCCCACCAGGCCTGCGTCCCGGGCGCGCCCGACACAGTGTCTGCGGTTTCGGTCTCCACATAGACACATGTGGGAGTGTCCGCCGCGCGCGCCTCGCCGAGGGCGCGGCGCAGGTCCCGTACCGTCTTCGCGCGCAGCACGCGCATCCCGAGGCCGGCCGCGTTGGCGGCGAGGTCCACCGGCAGCGGCGCCCCCGTGTACGTACCGTCCCCGGACCGGTAGCGGTAGGCGGTGCCGAACCGCTCGCCGCCCACCGACTCCGACAGGCCGCCGATGGACGCGTAGCCGTGGTTCTGCACGAGCAGGACCTTGATCGCGATCCCCTCCTGCACGGCCGTGACGATCTCCGTCGGCATCATCAGAAACGTGCCGTCGCCGACCAGCGCCCACACGGGGCGGTCGGGAGCGGCCATCTTCACGCCGATGGCGGCCGGGATCTCGTAGCCCATGCACGAGTAGCCGTATTCGAGGTGGTACTGGTCGCGGGAGCGCGATCGCCACAGCTTGTGCAGATCGCCGGGGAGCGAACCGGCCGCGTTGACGATGACGTCGGACTCGTCCACCAGGGCGTCGAGGGCGCCGATGACCTGTGTCTGCGTCGGCCGTATGTCCGGTTCGTCGGCCTCGAAGCAGGCCTCGACGCGCTGCTCCCAGCGCTCCTTGTCCTCCGTGTACTCGGCGAGGTACGCCGGCTCCACCCGGTGGTCGTGCATCTCCAGTGCTTCGGTCAGCTCCTCGAGACCACTGCGTGCGTCCGCGACCAGTGGCAGCCCGGAGAGCTTGTGGCCGTCGAGCGGGGCGATGTTGAGGTTCAGGAAGCGGACGCCCTCCCTGGTGAACAGGGTGCCGGAGGCGGTGGTGAAGTCGGTGTAGCGGGTACCGACGCCGATCACCAGATCGGCTGTGCGGGCCAGTTCGTTGGCGGTCGCGGTGCCGGTGTGCCCGACCCCGCCGACGTCCTGCGGGTGGTTCCAGCGCAGCGAGCCCTTTCCGGCCTGGGTGGAGGCGACCGGAATGCCGGTGGTCCCGGCGAACTCCGCGAGGGCCTCCTCGGCACGGCTGTGGTGGACACCGCCGCCGGCCACCACGAGCGGTCGCCGTGCGGCACGGATCGCGTGGACGGCCTCGGCGAACTCGACGGGGTCGGGGCCCGGACGGCGCACCGTCCAGGTCCGCTCGGCGAAGAGATCCTCCGGCCACTGGTACGCCTCCGCCTGCACGTCCTGCGGCAGCGCGAGGGTGACCGCGCCGGTGTCGGCGGGGTCGGTGAGCACCCGCATCGCCTGGAGCACGGCCGGGATCAGGGCCTCGGGACGGGTGATCCGGTCGAAGTACCTCGACACCGGGCGCAGACAGTCGTTGACGGACACGTCACCGCCGTGGGGGGCTTCCAGTTGCTGCAGCACCGGGTCCGCGGGGCGGGTGGCGAACACGTCTCCGGGCAGCAGCAGGACCGGGAGGCGGTTGACGGTGGCGAGTGCGGCACCCGTGACCAGGTTGGTCGCGCCAGGTCCGACGGAGGTGGTCACGGCGTGCGTGGACAGCCGGTTCGACTGACGGGCCCAGCCGACTGCCGCGTGCACCATCGACTGCTCGTTGCGGCCCTGGTGGTACGGCATCACGTCGCCGTACTCCAGCAGCGCCTGCCCGAGGCCGGCGACGTTTCCGTGGCCGAAGATGCCCCAGGTCGCGCCGATCAGGCGGCGGCGCACACCGTCGCGCTCGGTGTACTGGGCGGCCAGGAATCGTATGAGCGCCTGAGCGACCGTGAGCCTCGTCGTCGAGGTCATCCGTATCCCCCCGTGTGGTCCGGGTGGAAGCGGATCCGCCACTGGCGCTCCTCGCCCGGTCCGGCCATGACGTTCAGGTAGTACATGGTGTGTCCGGGCTGGGCGATGGAGGGGCCGTGCCAGCCGTCGGGGACGAGGACGGCATCGCCGGTGCGGACCTCGGCGAGGACGTCGGATCCGCCCTCACGGGAGGGGAATACGCGCTGGTACCCGACACCGTTCGGGCCCTGGATCTCGAAGTAGTAGATCTCCTCCAGCTCCGTCTCCTCGCCGGGTCGCGCCTCGTCGTGCTTGTGGGGCGGATACGAGGACCAGTTGCCGCCGGGCGTGATGACCTCGACGGCGATGAGCCTGTCGCATGCGAAGGCGTCGGCCGAGGCGAAGTTGCGCACCTGGCGTGCGCAGTTGCCGCTGCCGCGCTCTTCGACGGGGACCTCCGGCGCGGGGCCGTAGCGGGCGGGGAGTCGGCGCTCGCACTTCGCTCCTGCCAGGGCGAAGCGGCCTCCCGCGCCGGAGGCGATGTGGACCCGGGCGTCGCGGGGCACGTACGCGAAGTCGGAGACCCCCGCGAACACGTCGTCCCTGCCCAGGAGTTGGAACCTTTTGTCCTCAATGTGCACGGTACAGGCGCCCTCGAGGGGAAGCACGATCCACTCGCTGTCACCGGTGGTGAACATGTGCGTGCCGTCGGGCCGGAGCTCCAACGTCCGCAGGCTGCTGTGGCTCCAGCCGGCCCGCTTGGGGTCGATGTCGAGCGTGTACGGCGCGCTCGCGGTGGTGCCCCGGCGGACGTACAGCTCATTGCTCATGCGGCCCTCACAGAAGTCCTACGGCGGTGTCCACCATCAGCCGGCCGGTGTCGTCGATCAAGGGGCGACCGGCCCGGCGGGCGGCGGCCTCGGCGACCGCCTCGGGGTGGTGCGTACGCAGGCCGACGAGTTCGGCGACGTCGACGCGCACACTGGTCGTCCTCACAGCACCGCTCCCGCCTTGACCGCGTGCTCGACCTCGTCGGCCGTGGGCATCGCGGACGAGCACTCCAGCCGGGAGGCGACGATCGCGCCGGCGGCGTTCGCGTACCGCATGATCCGCTCCAGGTCCCAGCCGCCGAGCAGGCCGTGGCAGAGGGACCCGCCGAAGGCGTCGCCCGCGCCGAGGCCGTTGAGCACCTTGACCGGAAGCGGCCGGACCTCGGCCGACTCGCCGGTGTTGCCGAC
Organism: Streptomyces chiangmaiensis; assembly: GCF_036281785.1. Taxonomy (NCBI): domain Bacteria; kingdom Bacillati; phylum Actinomycetota; class Actinomycetes; order Kitasatosporales; family Streptomycetaceae; genus Streptomyces; species Streptomyces chiangmaiensis. The sequence continues at coordinate 15,198 of NZ_JAYWVC010000062.1, forward strand.
GGCGAGGACACCCTTGGGACCCTGCTTGACGACCGCGAGTTCGACCCCGGCGTCCAGGAGGGCACGGGCGGCGGCGTGCGGGTCGCGCTCGCCGGTGGCGACCTCCACCTCGTCGATGTTGCCGACAGCGACGGTGGCATGGCGCAGGGCCTCGGCGTAGAAGGGGCGCGCGCGGTCCGGTCCGGGGCGGGAGGCGCTGCCGTCACCGCGCCAGAACATCGGCCGCCAGTCCAGGTCGAAGACCGTCGTACCGGACTTGGCGCGGTGGGCGAGCGCCGCGAGCGTGGCGGTGCGGCTGGGCTCCTCGCTCAGGCCTGTTCCCGTCATCCAGAAGATGCGCGCGGCGCGGATGGCGTCCAGGTCCAGTTCGTGCGCGTCGATCTCCAGGTCCGGCGCCTTGGGCTGCCGGTAGAAGTACAGCGGGAAGTCGTCGGGTGGAAAGATCTCGCAGAACGTCACGGGGGTGGGCAGCCCCGCGACCGCGGTGACCCAGCGGTCGTCGACGCCGAAGTCGCGCAGCGCCTCATGGAGGTAGGTGCCGAAGGGGTCGTCACCCGTACGCGTGATCACCGCGGTGCGGCGTCCGAGGCGCGCGGCGGCGACCGCGACGTTCGTCGCCGAACCGCCCGGGAACTTCCCGAAGGACGTCACCTGCGGCAGGGGCACGCCCGTCTGCAACGGGTAGAGGTCCACACCGATCCGTCCCATGGTGACCAGGTCGTACGGGTCATGGGGTGACTCGTCGGCGGAGTACGGCGCGGACTCCCTGAGCTCCTCCATCGAGTTCCCCTCGCATCGGCTGCCCCCAGGTCTAGCCGCGTCGAGGGAGCCGTGTCAATATTTTGTCCAGACATTCGGACGACAGCTTGACGTGGTTTCGGGTTGTCCGAACGTCGCCGCCCGTCACCTCCCTGTCGTCCTACGGCCCACTGTCGCGCATCCGGGCCGGACCGGCCTCCGGGTCCTGCGGCGTCCGGCTCCCGGATGCCCACGGCAGGTGCTAGGGCACCACGGTCTTCCAGATGCCCGGCGGACACCGGAAGCCGGCGACCGGCGGGGCTTCCGGCTTCCTCCGGCGGCGTGCACCATGGGTGACTTCCTGGTGCGCTTGGGGGCGGACGGACGGCGAGTGGCATCGTGTCGCGGACCGGACACGGGCGGATGGGGGCTCGGCCCGAAGGTCGCGGCGCGCGTCCTGCGGCTGCAACGCGCGCGGCGGCTGCTCGCATCCGGCCGGTTGGCAGCCGAGACCGCGGCGATCTGCGGCTTCTCCGACCAGGCGCATCTGCGCGGCGAGTCCCGGGCGATGAGCGGGTGTACCCCGCGGGACTTCGCGGGGGCACGCGGCGCCTTCGCCACCGCGCGGACGGGGGGTGGCACCCGGACCGGACCGGATGACGGGCGAGGCGACCAGTCTTGTGCTCTCCCCGGACCGGACTGCGTATTTTTCCAAGACCGGCAGGATCATGTGTCGTCACGCTGGGCGTGCCGGCGGTCGCATCGGGGGACGCGCGGACCGGCGGGCCGGGCCCGGCGCAGCGGGTCCGGCCCGTCTTGCGTGGGGGGGGACCGGGCGTCGCGGTGCGGATCCGGGCGTTGCCGGACGAGTCAAGTGTGTCGAAGCCGTGAAGTCGGTAATTCCGGAGATCACCCCATCGGAGGCGCAACCAGGGCACGCAACCCGCAGTTGACTCAACGTCGGGCATTCCGCCCGGCTGTTGTGACGATCCCCAAGGAGCACCTCTCCATGTCGCGTATCGCGAAGGGCCTGGCCCTGACCTCCGTTGCCGCTGCGGCCGTGGCGGGCACCGCCGGCATCGCCGCCGCCGACAGCGGCGCCAGTGGCGCCACCGAAAACTCCCCGGGCGTCCTGTCGGGCAACGTCCTGCAGGTTCCGGTCCACGTTCCGGTCAACGTGTGCGGGAACACGGTCAGCGTGATCGGCCTGCTGAACCCTGCGGTCAGCAACTCCTGCACCAACGGTCGCTGACGCCGGGCGAACCCTCTGCCGGCCGTCCTCCCTCCGGGAGGCGGCCGGTTGGTGTTGCACCCGTTCGGGGCGTTGCCCCGAACGGGGGAATCGGGTTTCAACGCGTTCGAAGGGTCCCCACCAGGGGAGATGGGGGTGCAGGCGGGACCGCGTGACCGCGCACCGCGTTCAATCGGTTGCAGTAAGAGATGTCCCCTTTCACGGTGAGCACAGGAACCACGGCTCATCAGGAAGGGAACACCCATGCGTGATCTGCCCGCCCGACGCCTCGCCACCACCGCTCTCTGCGCCACGCTCGTGCTCGGGACGGCCGGGCCCACCGCCGTTGCGTCCGACCGCGGCTCAACGCGAGATCTCATACAGGCAACAGGGGTGACTCACCCGGCGGCGACCCCCGTCCCCGGGTCGGACGCGCTTCTGGCGCAGGTTCAGCGGCTGGCCGGCGCAGACGGTGCCGTGGGCCCCGTCACCGAGCTGCTCAACGCCGTGCTCGAGGCGGACAACGGTCAGCTCCCGGCGGACGAGGCGGCGAGACTCGGCAAGGCCGTCAAGGACGCCATCGCCAGGATGGGCGGGCCCACACCGACGGCCTCGGCCACTCCGGCACCCGTCGACGTGCTCGACGCGCTGCAGAAGTCGGTCGACAAGCTGGTCGCGGCGTCGACCTCGGGCGAGTCCGGTCGTGTGCTTCCGGCCGCCAAGGACGTGCTGGGCGCGCTCGTCAGGGTCGTCCTCGCCAGTCTGGTCGCCGGCAGACTGCCCCATCATCACGACCTGCCGCCCCTGCCCAGCCTGCCGCCGATGCCCAGCATGCCTCCGGCACCGAGCCTGCGGCCGATGCCGGTGCCCAGCCCGGCCGTCACCGCGCCGCCCACGGCGACGCCGTCGCGCCCCATGATCTGAGCCGGGGCGGTGCACGGGCCGAACGCCCTCGGGTCGTCGGCGCAGACGGGACCGGCGGCTGTGCGGCCGCGCCCGCGGGATCGTCGCGTGGGTCGCAGGAATCTTCCGGATGCGGGGTTTCCGCGGGTCAGGGGGCTCGTTACTCAGGGCACACCCCTTCCCCGAGGTGACACCAGTCGCCGAAGAAAGGAACACGATGAAATCCCTGAAGGCCGCCGCTGTCGTTGCCGGTTCCCTGGCGGTCAGCGGTATCGCCGCCCCCGCTTTCGCCGGTGAGGCCTCCAACGTCACGCCCACCAGCCTCAATGGCGCCCTGGAGACCATCACCAGCCAGAAGTCGCTCGACGTGCGTCCCCTCGCGCATCAGTCCGACAGTCTCGACACCGAGAACGAGAACTCCGTGCTCAGCACCGTGAAGAATGCGACCACCACCCTCAACCAGCAGGGCGCCCCTGCCCGGTTGCTCGGCGGACTTCCCATCCGGGGGTGATGACGGCCTCCGCGGTCCACGCGGTCACCGCGGATCCGTCGTTCGTGTGGTCGCCGCCGACCGAACCCTCGACCCGGGCGGGAACGCGAGCGGCGACGTTCCGGCCCGTCGACAGAGACCCGCGGTGACCGCGACTCCCGGTGACACACATCGACCCGCATCGGCCGACCGCGTTCGCGGGCGCCGGGAGTCCGCGGAAATGCGGTGCGGACCAGGGATGACGCGGTGCGGCGCCGGACGGACCGGGTGGATCAGCCGAGGCGGCGCACGGGCTCCCCGGAGAGATACGCCTGGATGTCCTCGACCGCCTGGCCGTAGTACGTGGCGTAGTTGGCTTGCGACACATAACCCAGATGCGGGGTGGCGAGCAGACGCGGGACGGTGCGCATCGGATGACCGGCCGGAAGCGGTTCGACATCGAACACGTCGACGCCGGCGCCCGCGATGCCGCCCTGGTGCAGGGTCGCGAGCAGGGCGTCCTGGTCGACGATTGCGGCACGTGAGGTGTTGATCAGGTAGGCGGTCGGCTTCAGGAGTGCGAGTTCGCGGGCGCCGATCAGGCCACGCGTGCGGTCCCCGAGCGCGAGGTGCACCGAGACGAAGTCGCTGTACGTGAGCAACTCGTCCATGGATGACGTGAGTTCGACGCCGACCTCGTCCGCGCGTTCCTTGGTGAGGTTCCGGCTCCAGGCGACGACCTCCATGCCGAAGGCCAGTCCGACCTGAGCCACCCGGCTGCCGATCTTCCCGAGCCCGAGCAGCCCGAGCCGTCGGCCGTGCAGGTCCGCGCCGACGGTGCTCTGCCAAGGCCCGCCGCCGCGCAGGGAGTTGTTCTCCTCAACGATGCCGCGTGCGAGTCCGAGCAGCAGGGCCCAGGTCAGTTCGACGGGTGGAGTGGAGGAACTGGCCGTGCCGCACACGGTCACCCCGTGCGCCTCCGCGGCGGCGTAGTCGACGACGGTGTTCCGCATCCCCGAGGCCACGAGAAGCTTCAGCCGGGGCAGCCGGGCGAACAGTGAGCCGGGGAACGGCACGCGCTCGCGCAGGGTGACGACGATGTCGAACTCGGCCAGCGCCTCCGCCAGGCTGTCCTCGTCGGCGAAGTGCTCGGCGAAGGACACCACGTCGACGCGGTCTTCCAGTACCGACCAGTCTGTGACGGACGTGGCGACCTGCTGGAAGTCGTCGAGTACGGCACAGCGAAACCGCATGTCAGTCCCTTTCCGATCAACGAGGGAACCCTGTCGAACCGGCGAACAACGCCGAGCCTCCGGCCATGGACGAGGAACCGCCGCTGAAGTGCGCCGCCGTCCGCGGTCCGAGGAGTTCACAGCCAGCCCTTGTGTTTGAAGCCGCGGTGGATGACGAAGCAGGCGGCCGCGATGACGGCGAGGGCGAGGGGGTAGCCGAAGCGCCAGTGCAGTTCCGGCATGTGGTCGAAGTTCATCCCGTACACGCCGCACACCATGGTGGGCACGGCGACGATCGCGGCCCAGGCGGTGATCTTCCGGGTGTCCTCGTTCTGGGCGACCGCCACCTGGGCCAGATGGGCCTGCAGGATGGAGTCGAGCAGCGCGTCGAAGGCGGTGACCTGCTCGGTGACGCGGTAGAGGTGGTCGGCCACGTCCCGGAAGTACGCCTGTATTTCCGGGTCGATGCAGCGGCTCGGCTCGGCGGCGAGCCGGGACAGGGGACGTGCGAGCGGGAGCACGGCTCGCTTGAGCTCCAGGAGTTCGCGCTTGAGCTGGTAGATGCGGCCGGCGTCGGCGCTCTGCGGTGTGTGCGGGGAGAAGACGTCGGTCTCGACTCGCTCGATGTCGTTCAGAACGGCGTCGGTGACGGTCAGGTAGTCGTCGACGACGTGGTCGGCGATGGCGTGCAGCACCGCGGCCGGGCCCTTGGCGAGCTGCGTCGGGTCGGCCTCCAGGTCCTCGCGCAGCGGGCCGAGGGAGCCGTGGCGGCCGTGGCGGACGGTGACAACGAAGTCGGGGCCGGTGAAGACCATGATCTCGCCGGTGTCCACGACCTCGCTGGTGGCGCTGAGTTCGGTGTGGTCGACGTAGGTGACGGTCTTGAAGACGGCGAACAGGACGTCGCCGTACTGCTCGACCTTGGGGCGCTGGTGGGCGTGGACGGCGTCCTCGACGGCCAGTGGGTGCAGGCCGAACAGTGCGGCGACCCCGGCGAACTCCTCTTCGGTCGGCTCGTGCAGTCCCAGCCACACGAACCCGTGCCGATGTCTGTGGACCTGCCGGACGGCTTCCTCCGCGGAGTCGATGCCGGGCCGACGGACGCCGTCGCGGTAGACGACACAGTTGACGACGGTGGAGCCGAGCGGGGAACGGGCCGGGTGGCTGAGGTCCACGCGGCGGCTGCGCCGCGTCAGCCGTGCGACTTTGCGCAGGTTGCCGACCATCGACATGCGAGGGCTCTCTTTCGCCGGACAGCAGGGTCCGGCCAGTGTGCCAAAAAGCGGTGAGGCAGGTGTGTGGGCCCGTTCATGCCGAAACGTCGGCACATGGCAGTGCCCGGCTGCGAGGTCGTCGAACCACTCCTCGACGGTGCTCCCGGCGGGGGTGTGCAGCCCGGGCCCACGGGTGCGAGGGCGGCGGTGTCCGGCTCGCTGGGTCCTGGGCAGTCGGTCGGGGGATGGCGGTCCGGGCGGCCGGCAGGCAGGCGGCTGCCGAGTCGAGGAGACGGGCGAGCAGGTGAGCGCGCCCGGCGACGACGGGCCCGAGAACGGCGAGGACGAGGACGTATCCCGCGATGAACGGGGCCAGGCGGCCGTCGAGGCTCGCACTGGTGGCCATGCCGGCGAGGATCAGCGCGAACTCTCCTCGTGCCAGGAGAGTGGTGGCGATGTCCGCGGCGGGTCCGCGGCCGGAAACGGTAAAGGCGGGCCACGAGCAGCCCCGCGATCACATTCATCACGATGGTCAGCGCTGCCGCGGCGGCGACCGGCGCGGCGACGGAGGCCAGGCGCACGGCGCATCGGCATCCTGGGTGCTTCCAAGGCAGCCAGCCGTCGGACGGCCTGGATTCGTACGTGGCGGGCCCGTCGGGTCGGCAGCCCGGACTGGACCAACGGGTCGAGCGAGGGGGCGTCGCCGATGGCCAGGACGTTGTAGAAGGTGCCGGCGAGGACGGACAAGCCGCCCGCGATCAGCATCGGTCACTGCTTGCCCGGCTCGGGGCCGCGTCGCCGGATGCCGACCGGCACCTGGGCCAGGAACCTCCTCCCGACGGCGGGCGAAGCCCGGCGCCCCCGGCAGGACTCGAGGACTGCTGCCGGCTCGGGTCGTCGTCCCCGCCCGAGTCGGGGGTGTGTCACACCATCACGGCGATGGCGGTCTCTGTTGTCATCACCGCTGACGCGGGGTTGGTTCAGTCGACAACAAGGAGAGAACCATGACCGTTCGGTCCAGAGAATTCAATTTCGGTATGCCGTGGGAGTCTCTCTACGGGTACAGCCAGGCTGTGCAAGCCGGGGACACGCTCTACGTCTCCGGGCAGTTGTCGCACGACAGCACCGGGGCCTTCGTCGGAGCGGGCGACTTCGAGCTCCAGATGAGGACGACCCTCGGCAATCTCGACCGGGTACTGGAGCACTTCGGCGCCACCCGCGACCAGATCGTCGAGACCACCGTCCTCGTCAAGGACCTGCGGGAGCACTTCGACACGATCGCCCGCCTGCACGCCGTGTACTGCGGCGACCACCGGCCCACCAGCACCGTGATGGGCGTGTCCGACCTCGCGCTGCCCGACCAGCTCGTCGAGATCGGCGCGGTCGTCCGCCTCGACGTGACGCACTAGCGTGATCTTCAACGGGTTACGAAGCGCGACAGGACGCCCACAACCTCCCGGACGCCGGAACCGCATACGTCACCCCGCTGCTCGGTGCCGCCGTGCAGCCGGTGCCCATACCGGTGAGCGCGGAAGAACTCGAGGCGCGTCGGGACCACCGGGCACCTCGCCCATGACGGCTGGGTGCCGGCCGCCCCACCGCATCGTTCCGCTCCCCACGGACAGGCGGTCTCCGCATTTATCGGAGTTGGGTGTTGTGGCCGCCGGCCGAGGTCGGGCGAGCCTTCCACCTGGGGTCGGCACGGCTCGCGGCGGATGGGTCAGGCGGCGTTTTCGGCCGACACCTCGGCAGCCTTCCGCGCTCTGATCACGGTCCGTCCACGGTCCGATTCCGGGAAGCGGTGGAGCATCGCGCGCAGCTCACCGGCGTCGACATTGGCGCCGAAGGGCTCGGTGCCAGGTTCGAGCCGTACTCCTTCGCCGAGCGGGCCCGCCACGACAGGGTCGAAGCCGAGCGTGTCGACGAGGTGCGCGACCGTGGCGAGGTCGTCCGGATCGTCACCGGCGATCGCGATGGCCTTGCGCCCCGGCGTCCTCGCGGGCAGGGCGCCGTCCTCCAGGTCGTGGTACCCCATGTGGTTGAACGCCTTGATCACACGCGATCCGGGCAGGTACGCCTGCACGATCTCGCTGGAGGAGGTGAGCGGGTCGGTGAGATCCTCGCGGATGCCGTCCACCTCCCACCAGTAGTTCATCGCGTCGATGACGAGCTTGCCCCGCAGCGCCTCGACGGGAACGCCGCGGTACTTGCCGAGCGGCAGCGCGAGCACGGCGACGTCCGCCTCCGTCGCGGCCTGCGCCGCGGTGACCGGGACGGCGCCGGGGGTGAGGACTTCGACGGTGAGGGCGATCTTGGCGGGGTCCCCGGACCCGGCGACGAGCACGCGGTACCCGGCCGCCAGGGCCAGCCGCGCCAGCACGGTACCGACCTTGCCCGCGCCCAGGATGCCGACGGTGCGTACGGCGGTGGTGTCCATGTCCACTCCGTTCATGACGTCAGCCGGCGAGGATGTCGCGGACCATCGGGATCACCTTGGTGCCGTACAGCTCGACGGCGCGCAGGCGAGCGCTGATCGACTGCGCCCCACTGGTGTAGATCAGGTCGAACCGGCCGACGCCGAGCGCCTCGATGGCGCGGGCCATCTTGCGGGCGACCGTCTCGGGGGAGCCGACGTAGAGGGACCCGTGCTCGACCTCGGCGTCGTACTCCTCCTTGCGGACCGGCGGCCAGCCGCGCAGCGCGCCGATGCGGTCACGCAGGACCCGGTAGTGCGGCCAGTGATGCTCCCGGGCCTCCTCGTCCGTGTCGGCGATGAAGCCGGGCGAGTGCATGCCGACCGGGTGGGCGGTCGTGCCGAACTGGTCGGTGGCGCGCTCGTAGAGGTCGATGTAGGGCGCGAAGCGTTCCGGGGTGCCGCCGATGATGGCGAGCATCAGCGGGAACCCGTAGCGCGCGGTGCGGATGACCGACTGAGGTGAACCGCCCACGCCCACCCAGGTGTTCAGGTGCCCGGACTCGGTCTTCGGGAAGACGTCGGCCTCGTCGAGCGACGGCCGCTTGGTGCCGCTCCAGGTGACGGGCTTCTCCTCCAGCAGCTTGGCGAAGAGCTCGATCTTCTCCTCGAACAGCACGTCGTAGTCGGCGAGGTCGTACCCGAACAAGGGGAACGACTCGGTGAAGGAGCCGCGCCCGAGGATGATCTCGGCCCGGCCGTTCGAGAGCGCGTCCACGGTGGAGAAGCGCTGGAAGACGCGAACCGGATCGTCGGAGCTGAGCACGGTCACGCCGGAGGACAGACGGATGCGCTCGGTACGCGTCGCGATGCCGGCAAGGACGGTCTCCGGAGACGAGATCGCGAACTCCGGGCGGTGGTGTTCACCGAGGGCGAGCACGTCGACGCCGGTCTCTTCCGCGAGAGCGGCCTCGTCGACGACCTGCCGGATGGCCCGTGCGTCGGACACCAGGGTGCCGGAGTCGTCCTCCGGGACATCGCCGAACGTGTCCAGACCGAAGACGAGATCAGACATGGATGGGCTCCTTCGTGAGCAGTTCCTTCACCCGCGGGGCGACTTCGCGGCCCAGCAACTCGATGGTGCGGGCCCGGGCTTCGCGGGGCAGGTTCATGACGTCGTACTTGAGGTCGAAACGGTTCAGGCGCAGATCGCGGGCCATCGTGGCGATCTTGCGGGCGACGGTGTCGGGTGAGCCGACGAAGAGCGCACCGTCCTCGACCTCCCGCAGATAGCGCTCACGGGTTGGTTTGTAGAACCCGCGTTCCGCCGCGAGCTGGGTCACCACCGGCTGCCAGTACGTCCACCAGGTCTCGAGCGCCTCCTCGTCGGTGTCCGCCACGAGCCCCAGCGAGTGCTGGGCGACCGGCTGCGGGGCGTGGCCGAGCTCTTCGAGTGCGCGGTGGTACAGCTCGACGTGACCGGCGAAGCGCTGGGGGCGTCCGCCGATGATGGCCATCATGAGCGGCAGGTTGTAACGGGCCGCGCGCAGCACGGAGTTCGGGCTGCCGCCCACACCGATCCAGGTCGGTATGCCGCCGGGCCGCATCCGGGGATGGAGCTGCTGCTCGGCGAGCGCCGGCCGGAACTTCCCCGACCAGGTCACCGTCTCCTCGCGCTGGAGACGCATGAACAGATCGAGCTTCTCCTCGAACAGGTCCTCGTAGTCGGCGAGGTCGTAGCCGAACAGCGAGAAGGACTCGGTGGCCGAGGCACGCCCGAGCACGATCTGGGCGCGCCCGTTCGAGACGGCGTCCAGGGTGGAGAACTCGTGGTACAGCCGCACCGGGTCGTTCGTGCTCAGCACGGTCACCGAGGTGCCGAGCCGGATGCGTTCCGTCGCGGTGGCGATCGCGGCGAGCAGGACCGGGGTCGCGCTGTCGTTGTGGCCAGGCCGGTAGTGCTCACCGATGCTGAACACGTCGAGCCCCACGGCTTCTGCGAGCTTGGCCTCCTCGACGATCAGCTGAACGGTCTCAGCGTCGCTCAGCGTGCGGCCGTCGTCGGTCGCGACCTCCCCGAACGAGTTGAGCCCCAATTCGAAGCCCTGGGCCGTCATGGACTCCTCCTGCTGCGCTCCCCGGCCATGTGTGGCACGGTGCAATTAGTTGCGAGGTCAATCATTGCTCAGTGTGCTTGACGAGTCAACTAACGAGGATTGCGGCGCCATGGTGGAGCGACCGGCGGGCGGCCGGGACGTTCGTGAGGAAGGTGCGCGCCTGCCGGCAGTCGCGCACCTTCTTCGTCTCATCCCCTGGCGCAGCCCGAGCCCGGGCGTGCTCGCACCGTGCGGCGCGGCTGGACGGTTTCCGGCGAACCCCACCTCGACTCGGAAGGACGAACCCGTGGGCACCACACCCGCACCGTTTCTACCCGGGACTCGCCCAGCGGATGAGCGCCGGCACCGGCATCCTGCACTCGGAGAAGAACGACTCCTGGCGTCTCGGTGGCGACCCCCACACCAACCCGGTGCACCTGATCCAGAGGTGGGTCGTGCCCGACGAGGCGGGCGTGACGCCCGGGCCCGTGTCGCCTCCGTGGCAAGCTGTCGAGTGCTGTCGCCGTCCGCGCTCGCGGGGTCCGCGACGTTCTTTCTGTGGATCGTCCCGGCCGGCGGCCGTGTTCTCGGTGTTCGGGAGCGTGCAGGCGCTCCAGCCACAGGCGTGTCGTGTCCGACGGACGTACGACCCTGGGCCACGATCCGTTTTCGCCTTCGATACGCTCCCTCACACAGGGTGAGAGGTCCGTAGATCAACGAAATGGGAGAGCTCAGGGGAGGCCACGATGCTGTTCAATGGGCTGCCGCGGGGATCGATGCCCAAGCTGGAGCGCCCGGAACCGCTGCGCGAGCGCGTGTACGAGGCTCTGCTGGAGCTGATCAGCTCAGGGTCGCTGCACCCTGGCCGGCATCTGGTGGAGAGTGAGCTCGCGGGCCACCTCGGGGTCTCCCGGCAACCCGTACGCGAGGCGCTGCAGCGGCTGAACACCGAAGGGTGGGTGGACCTCCGCCCTGCCCAGGGTGCCTTCGTCCGCCAGCCGACCGGCGACGAGACCGACCAGCTCTTTGTCGTTCGCGCTCTGCTGGAGACCGAGGCGGCGCGCCTGGCCGCGGTCGACTCCTCGACCGAGGGACTCGAGCGGCTGGACGAGCTGTGCGCGACGGGCGAGGCTGCGGTCGCCGTCGACGACGTGGATGCGGTGGTGATCGCGAACGCCACGTTCCACGCCTGTGTCATGGAACTGGCCGGGAACGCCGTGCTCGCGGAACTGGCCGCCCATGTCGAGCGCAGGGTCCGCCGGTACTACACACCCATCGCCCGCCAGGCCTGGGTGGAGCACCGCGAGCTGATCGCGGCCATCGCCGACCGCGATGACGCACGCGCCCAGCAGGTCATGCGCGCCCACACCGAGAACGCCAGGACACGCTTCCCCCCAAGGCCACGCAGCTGACGTCAGGATGCTGACGGCAAGAGAGCTGCTCGCCCATGGCCCGTGACGGGGTTCCGCAGTCGGCTGTCCCGCCGAACTGAGCGGCCGGGAGCGGACGTCCGAAATCACAGACGTCGGTCGGGGATCGATCGAGCCACTGCACGTCGTCGATGATCGCCAGAACCGGCGCGACGTCGCTGAGCAGGGTGAGCGCGACGACGGAGATCATGAAGCGGTTCCCGCCCGGATCGGCGGCCACCAGCCCCAGGGCCGCACCCAGAGCTCGCGCTGCACCGGCACCAGCTCTTCCAGCCGGCGGACGACCGGGTGCAGCAGGTATCCCACGAGCTACCGCCCTCGGCGTGACCGCGGTGCAAGGAACGAACGAAGGCTGCCTGGACCTCTCTGCTGTCGACATGATCAGGAGAAGTGGTCATGCGCGGCCCCCTACTTGGCACGCCACCTGACGGGGGTGCGGCAAGTAACACGCCATCTTGCCTGACCGCTGCCCCCGGCTGGAATCCCGTCCGGCCCCACGCCTCTGATCTGTGGTGTCACTGCTGGCCGTGGCGGCTCAACTGGCACTGTCGATCGCCGTTGGTCGGCCTCGGGGGCCTCGGACGGCCAAGGTGAACGACCGGGCGGAGCGAAGACGCGGGTGGCCTCAGCGCCGCGCCGGTGCACTTCCGTGGCGGAGCACATGGTCAGCGTGAGATCAGCGAGCCCTCTTCCGTGACCGTCAGGCGCGCCTGGTGGCCGCCCGGCGAGCAGTTGCGGCCGTTGGGATAGGTGGGCTGCGGGGTGGTGTTGATCTGTCGGTTGAGCACGGTGGCGCCGCGCTGGTTCTTCAATGCCAGCGTGACGTGTATCGGCTTTCCTGGCAGGTCACGTATGACTGCGAAGCCAGGCTGGATGGAGGGGGGCTCGTGGGCTTGGGCGGGCCTGGCTGCTGGGCTTTCTGTGGCGGTGGCGGATTCCGTGGTAATCACCGGGTTCCCTGGGGTTGCCGGTTCTTCCGACGAGGTCTCCCGCAGTTGCAGCGTCCGCTTCCGGCATGTGTCGTCCCAGCACACAGTGAGGGTCGCATCGGCCACCCTCTTCGCCAGTTCCGGGTAAACCTCGACCCGGATCCCAGCGGGCGTGCTGATCAAGGTGCAGGGATGGGTGCCTCCCGCGGAAACCCCGCACGCGGTCAGCAGCGCAAGTGCCGCCAGAGGTACTGCTGATCCGACGTTGTGTCGCACGTTGGCTCCTCGGCAACCATCTGCGTTTTGATCAACGGCCACTCATGCTCGCACGGCAACTGCACCATGACGCTCCGCTTGAACCGCCGACGGCCCGCGTGGCCCGGAGTGGGTGGAATGTCGGATCAGGGGGAGGAACCGATGATGTGGTCCTGTGGGCGATCGCGGCGGGGCCGCAGGCGAACCTCCTCATGGTAGGGCTGGGATGAGCCCGGTCTCGGCGATGAAGCCGGCGAGCTCGTCGACGTGGCGACCTGAGAGCACACCATGCGGCGACGGCCTTGTCCCTGACCTCGTGCTTTCACGAGGTGGGTTGTCCCAGGGCTGATCAAAGCACGGGAAGTGCTCCTGACCTGCAACGACAGGACTTGCTGAGGGTCCTGTTGACTCGAGGACGGAGGCACTTCCCAGGTGAAGAAGCGTTCCGGCGTCGCATCACCGGCCAACGTCCAGACGTATTCGCGGACTTCGACCCGTGTGGCTCCGATCTCGGCGGCGACTGCCTGGCCGATGTCGGGATACCGCGGGCCGAGTCCGTCGGTCCGGCAACGTTGAGCTGTAGCGATCCACCCTTCTCCGGCACCCGCTTCAGGGGCGGTGATTCTTGCTCCGGAACAGGACGCGTACTGACTTGGATCCCATGATTCCGGCCAGCAGTGCCGCGAGTGGGAGCGCGACATCCACCCAGGGGTCGCGGATGGGCTTGTAGACGGCTGTTCCGTCCTTGATCTCGATGAAGCCGAGCGGCCTGGCTTCGGCGCCGCCTCCGCCTCCTCCGCCCTCGGCGGTTTTGACGGTGCCGACCTCGCGTCCGGCGCCGCCGCCAAATCCGAAGCCGACGCGCGCGACGGGGATGACGGTGATGCCGTCCTGGGTGATCGGTTCGCCATACACGGTGGATACCGAGGCCCTGGCGCCGAGCTTGTCGGCCAGCCGTTCCAGCAGAGTGACCGAGGCGTGTGCCGCGGTGAGGTCCCCGAGCGGTACGGGGGCGTTCGTCTCGTCGGCGCCGCTCATCGGGGGCCTGCTTCCTGGGGGCGCTCGGCGGTACCGAGGATGTGGGTGGCGGCCGGGGAGGGGATGCGGGTTGCGGGAAAGGGGAATTTCTCCACCTGCGTGAGGGTGAACCCGGCCGTGGTGATGGCGGATTGGGTGTCCCGGCCGGTGTGGCAGCCCCCGCACAGCAGCGGCCAGACAGTCTCGTCCACGGCACGCTGGACGCGACGCATGCCCGGCGTGTCCGCCTGGACGTGCTCGAAGAAACGCAGAGCGCCGCCGGGCCGCAGGACGCGACGGATCTCGGCGAGTGCCGCGGTCTGGTCGGCCACGGAGCACAGGGTGAGGCAGACGACGGCCGCGTCGAACGAGGCGTCGGGGGCAGGGAGTTGCTCCGCCCGGCCGTCCGCGACCTCCACCTGGACCGGCGCGGTGCGGGCCGTTGCCTTGGCGAGGGCGCGCAGCCGCGGCTCCGGCTCGACGGCGAGGAGCCGCTTCACCTCGGGCGGGTAGTGCGGGAAGTTCAGTCCGTTGCCCGCGCCGATCTCGATGACCTGGCCGGACAGGCCGGCCAGGAGGCGCTTGCGGTGCCGCCCGATACCTGCCTTGTCCAGACCGGGGCCTGCGACTTTGGCATAGAAGCGGGCGAAGACGGGGTGCTGGAAGATTTGTTGGGCCATGACGGATCTCCGGATTCCCCTCAGAGCAGTGCCTGGCGGTCTTCGTGGACTACGATATTTTGCGGAGGTGCTACATAGTGAAGTCACTTCACGATAGGCCGGAGTCCGCCGCTTCCGCCAGCGTCTCGCTGGACCGGCTCTTCGAACTGGCCGAGGTGCTCGGCGTGATGATGCAGCGCGGTGTGGCGGAACGGGGTCTGACCACGGCGCGCGCGGGCCTGCTGTGGGTGCTGTTCCATGAAGGGCCGATGACGCAGCGCGACTTGGCGCGGCAGCTGCGGGTCACGCCGCGGAACGTGACCGGACTGCTCGATGCCCTGGAGGGCGATGGACTGGTCGAGCGGGGCCCGCATCCGACGGACCGGCGCGCGACCCTGGTCTCCCTCACCGCGCAGGGCCGCTCGACTGCGGGGGGCCTGCGCGGCGGGCGGGATGAGCTGGCCGTTGCCTTGTTCGGTGACATGCCTGGCCCACAGCTTGATGTCTTCCGGCAGGGGCTGGAGACGGTGATCGCGCGGCTGCGTGCTCTCGATCCGGCCCGTCACTGATCCGGCTGTCCATGCTCTGTCCGCCGACACAGCGGTCCGGCCGGTCGACGGTGCCGGGGTTGACGCCCGGGACGGTCCGGCGTACGACCCACAACGACAGGACTTGCTGAGGGTCCTGTCGGCTACGAGGACGGAGGCACTTCCCAGGTGAAGCAGCGTATCGGGTCCTACCCGCGGATCCGCGTCGAGCGCGGCGGCCGTTCGGTGGTCTCGCAGGCCGGGGCCGTGCTCCTGGTGGAGGCGGTCCGCAGGACTGGTCTGGATCAGGCGGCATCGGCGGCCCTGGCGCCGTGGCGCAAAACGCGGGCGGTGCACGATCCGGCAATGTCCTGCTCGACATGGCGCTCGCGGTCGCACTCGGCGGGGACTGCCTGGCCGATGTCGGGGTGCCGCGTGCTGAGCCGGACCTGTTCGCGCTGGTGGCCTCCGACCCGACCGTCTCCCGCCTGATCGACACGCTTGCCACGGGCGGGAAGCGGGCTCTGTGGGCGATTCGGACCGCGCGGGCCGAAGTCCGCGAAGCTCGCGGTCCGCTACGAGGCGACCGTCCTCGTCGCGGGCCTCGATGAATGGCTGTGACCAGCGTCGTTGAAAGTGATCCAGTAGCGGCGCTTGACCCCGGTTTCGGTGCTGCGCACATCTTCGAGGACGCCGCCGTTGCTTTCGATGGTGCGCGCCGAGCCGACGTTGCCGTCGTCACAGGTGAGGAGGACCCGGTCCAGACCGAGCGCCGGCGCCTCGAGTAGAACCGCCCCCAGCGCCCACGAGGCAAGTCCGCGTCTTCTGGCGGAAGGCCGAACGCTGTAGCCGATGTGTCCGCCGCCTTCCAGCAGAAAGGCGTTCAGATAGTGCCGAAGGTCGATGGCCCCGAGGTACGTCTCGCCGTCGACGATCCACCAGTGGGTAGCGTGGACGCGTCCTTCCCCGACAGGCAGCGACCGGTCCGATTGCTGTCGCAGTCGCTCGACCCATGAGGCGAACCCTTCCGGGCTGTCGAGGTCATCGTCACCGACCAGACGCAGGCCGGCCCCGTCCTGGTGGGCACCAGGCTGCCACTCGTCACGCGCCGTGAGCCACGAGGAATGCAGCCGTCCCGTGGGAGCGATCAGTTCAGCCATGCGAGGGACCATAACACCCGCACCCCTGTGTGATCAGGCACTTTCCGCCAGATCGGGAGCCCGGCCCGTCGGATGGGGTGCAGGTGAGCCAGATCGAGGCGAGATCGCCTCATTCCGCCGCGATGGCTCAACCACTACCTTGATCAACTTTCGGCACACGCCCTGGCGGGTCCGCTCGGGGATGCTGCCTACGGCGTGCCGGGAAGCCGGACCGTGACGAGGAGACCGCCGGCGGGGCGGGGGACGAGGTCGAGGCTTCCGTCGTGGGCGCGGACGATGCTGTGCACGATGGCCAGGCCGAGGCCCACGCCGGCGTGCTCGTCGGTGCGTACGCGTTCCGTTCCTCGCTGGAAGGGTTCGGTGAGGGTCGGTACCAGTTCCGGTGGGAGCCGACGGCCCGTGTTCTCGACCCGCAGCACGCTCGTGTCGCCGTGCGCCTCGGTATGGACCGTCACGGTGCCGCCGGTGGGGAGGTTGTGGACGACGGCGTTCTGGACGAGGTTCGTCACCATCCGCAGCAGGAGTTCCGCGGAGCCGCTGGTCTGGGCCGCCCCGCCGGAGACGTCGAGCGCGATTCGGCGCTGGTCGGCGAGGGGAAGCAGCGTTTCGGCGGCTTCTTCGGCGATGAGGGAGAGGTCGACGCTCTCGCGGGTGAAGTTTCCGCGGTCGCCGCGGCTGAGCAGCAGGAGGGCCTCGGTGAGGTCGATCGCCCGCGTGTTGACGGTGTGGAGGCGTTCGATGAGTTCGCCCCGGCCCCGCGTGGGGTCCCTGCGGGCGACGTCGAGGAGCGTTCGCGAGATCGCCAGCGGGGTGCGCAGTTCGTGGGAGGCGTTCGCGGCGAACCTCTGCTGTTCGGCGACATGGGACTCGAGTTGTTCGAGCATCGAGTCGAACGCGTCGGAGAGTTCACGGAATTCGTCCTGACGGCCCTTCATGTGGATCCGGTGGGACAGCGATCCCTTCCCGGCCATCCGTGCCGCATCCGTGATCTGTGTGAGTGGTGCGAGCATCCGGCCGGCGAGGAGCCATCCCCCCAGGAGGCCGAACACGAGCAGGAAGACCATCGCCACGGCCGCGGCGGGGGCGAAGGTGTGCACAAGGAGGTAGCGGTTGGGTGCGATCCCGAGAAGGCCCTTGGGACTGTCGGGTACGTAGCGCAGCAGGAACATCCACACCACTGCCAGCAGGAGAGCGCCGGCGACGGCGAGGAATCCGGCATAGCTGAGGGCGAGTTTCAGTCGGGCGCTGAGCCCTGGGCGTCTATGCACGCGTACTGCCGGGGTCGGTGGTGTTCCTGCCGGGGGCGATGGTGTCCGTTCCGGTGTCGATCCGGTAGCCGACGCCGGGCACCGTGGCGATGATCCATGGTTCGCCGAGCCGTTTGCGCAGTGCGGAGACGGTGATGCGCACGGCGTTGGTGAGGGGGTCGGCGTTCTCGTCCCAGGCCCGTTCCAGCAGCTCTTCGGCGCTGACGACCCCGCCCTCGGCGGCGACGAGGACTTCCAGCACGGCGAACTGTTTGCGGGTGAGCGCGACGTAGCGTCCGTCGCGGAAGACCTCCCGGCGGAAGGGGTCGAGCCGCAGGCCCGCGATCTCGCGGACCGGGGGCCGGGCGTACGCGCGTCTGCGGTCGAGCGCCCGCAGCCGCAGGACGAGCTCCCGCAGCTCGAACGGTTTGGTGAGGTAGTCGTCGGCGCCGAGCGCGAACCCGGACGCCTTGTCGTCGATCCGGTCGGCAGCGGTGAGCATGAGGATCGGGATGCCGCTGCCGGAGGCGACGATGCGCCGGGCGACGTCGTCGCCGGAGGGGCCGGGGATGTCACGGTCGAGGACCGCGAGGTCGTAGGAGTTGACGCCGAGCAGTTCCAGGGCGGAGTCGCCGTCGCCGGCGATGTCGGCGGCGATCGCCTCCAGCCGCAGACCGTCACGGACGGCTTCGGCCAGGTAGGGCTCGTCCTCCACGATCAGTACGCGCATGTCTGAAGCCTAGGCAGCACAACATATCGCCGACGTATGCAACGACGTGTGCACACCGGACACGCGACTCAGCCTGCCGGTGCCGGCGCGGGACGAGGCCGCTCCGACGGCGCTTCCGCCGTGGTGCGCCACCAGCGGCGCGACGCCAGCGCGGCCAGCAAAGCGCCGGCGGCGTTGACCAGTACGTCGTCCACGGAGGACACCCGGTCCAGCCGCAGGACGTACTGTGCGGTTTCGACCAGGATCGAGCAGCCCGCCCCGAGCGCCAGGATCCGCGGCACGGACGCCAGCGCCGCGAACCGCATCGGGGCGAAGAACCCCAGCGCCGCGAAGACCAGCAGGTTGCCGACCATCCCGAGCGGCCCCATCGTGACCAGGTCCCGCAGCGGTACCAGGCTCACCCGTTCGGGGACGATTCCGGCCCCGGCGCCCGGCATCATGGTCATCCACAGGAACGGCACCGTCCCGTGGACCATGCCCACCTCGGCCAGCGACATCCGCCACGCCGATGTGACGCCGGCGGCACGCCGACGGCACGCCAGAGCCCACACCAGCAGCGCGGCCAATGGCAGCGCGACCAACATGATGAGCACCACACCATTGAACGTATCGAAGCAGCCGTGCCACCGCCCGGCCATGCACCTCGGAGCAGACATCATCAGCGCCCGCCGCACGACGAACGCGGCGCTCGCCATGCCGAGGATCGCCAGGCTGAGGAGCACGATCCTGCGCGTGCGGCGGGGCGGCGCTGACAGGGATGCGCTGTGGTTCATGCCCCCATTGGAGACGGAGGGCCGTTGCGGCGGCGTATGCGATTTTCGATACGCCCGCGATACACGGAATCCCCGGCATCAAGGAACTGGCGCAAGCCGGCGGTGAGATGGCTCCACCGCTGGTGAGCGGCATCGCTGTACCAGCCGTCCGCGTCGTCGATCCATGCAGCCAGGGCCTCCGGGAACCCAGCAAGGTCCTGGTTCTCCCACGAGTCGCCCTCCTAGGCTTGGCTGCGGTGCAGGGCATGGACGAAGGATGCAAGGTCTTCTCCGGTGCGGACGTGGTCAGGAGAGCGTTGGTCCGCCTCGGGACGGCCCAGAGACGGCCCCGCCTCAATGATCTTTTGACGAATGCCCTGTCCTGGCCGAGGGAGTCGCGAAAGAAAGCGATGCCGGTCCGAGCCGGAGCTTGTCTCGGCACGAGCGGATGGTTCTGATGGCCCAGGCCGTCATCGCCTGGGGGTCAGGCGCCAGGCGATGCAGCATGCGCGCGGTGTCCTGGGCCTGGACCATCCACGGCGCCAGGGGCTCCTCCTTCAGCATGCGGTCGAACCGTCGCCTTGCCGTGGCCGCATGACCGACCAGTCCTGCGGCCACCCCCGCGTCGAAGTCGTCCCAGAGAAACCCGCGTCGTACTGGCCTGGTCGTCAGGTATTCGGCGACTGCTGCCAGATCGGCGAATCGTGCGCGGAGCTCGGCCGCACTTTCTGCGGCTGCGTGGGCCAGGTCGGCAGCGCGGGGAGCGAATTGGGCTTCGCTGCGGAACGACTCCGGGTCGGCCACCTTGCCCCCGGTATGGAAGGCGAGGTGGTCGATGTCATGCCACAGCCACATCGCCCCGACCGTCAGCGAGCTGCCAGCGGTGCGTGGCGGGGTGAACTCAACTACGCTCAGCCACCAGCCGTGATCGTCGATCCAGATACGCGACCTGCCCCGCTGAGTCAGGCCCAGAGGGCGCAAGACATCGCGGGCCGCGGCCGTGACCAGGCGGGAGGCGGACGTAGTGACTGCCATACAGCGCATTATCGACCGCGCGGCTCTCCTGAGCGGCCTGAGGGAACAGTCTTGAAAACCGTCGTGGCGCGAGTCACCGTGGGTTCAAATCCCGCACCCACCGCTCTGCATGCGGCTGTGCCCGAGTTGTTCCGCCGGGTCAGGCTCTCCCGGCTGCTCGAGGACCCGCCGCCCTACCGTGCCAACGCGGTGCTACGCGGCCCCCGCCACCTGCCCGTGGCGATCGAGGGCCTGACGGCCTGAGCACCAATCTTGGAGCGATACGAGGTGCACACCTCGATCAGCAAAGCCCGGCAGTACCTTGCAGCTGCCGCCGAACGGACCCAAACTCGCATGGCCCAGTCAGGTCAGAGTGCGAACGGTTCATAGGCCAGAGCGCGGTCAACGACCTTCTCCGCGGTGAGATGGGGATCGAAGTCCCAGAAGATGTAGTCGCTGATGTGTGGGCATACGAGCCCGCGTTCCAGCGCGGTGAGGGCTTCGTGTTCCTCGGATTCATCGGTGAAGTCTGCGGTCATGAGCCGTTCAACGAGCTGGATAGCTTCCTGTCGGCTCATGCTGCGGGGCGTCATGGATCCTTCCTAGCCGATGTAAGGCTCGTGCCGGTCGGCCAAGCCATGGTCGATCCGCATCCGCATGGACGGATGAATGTTCAGTTCGTCCAGTTTGCTCGGGGCGACGAACGCCACTTCCTTGCTTTCGCTGCTCGTCCGCAGCTCGCCGCCGACGATGCACGCCGTGAAACAGATCGAGAACTGCTGGCGCACCTCGCCGTCGTCGTATGCCATGACGTGCGCGGGGTTGGTGTAGAGACCGACCAGGCCGGTCACCTCGACGTCGAACCCGGTCTCTTCCTTGGTCTCTCGTACGGCCGCGTCGGCGACCGACTCGCCGACGTCGACCCCGCCGCCGGGCAGCGCCCACAGATCGTTGTCCGTTTTGTGGATCAGAAGCACTTCCCCGGCCTCGTTGAGGGACACGGCGGTGACCGAGGGGACGATGCTGTTCGCCTTCGGGGCCTTCGGATCATTGAGATAATCGATGCGGGCCATGCACCCAGCCTCGCACGTCTCCTCGGCGGCGGTCAGGTTCGGTCTGCTGCGCCTTCGAGGTCTCTCCCGTCCAGAACCTCGATATCGACGATGACTGTTGCGGTCGGATCGAGGCTCAGCCAGAGCACCGGCTCGTCGTCCTCCCGAAAGGAGTGGCGAGCGCCGTTCGACACGAGGGCACTCGTGGACGCCTTCCGCTCCGAGCTGGTCAGTGCCACGCCGCCTTCGAGCGGTGGACGGAGCTGCTGCCGGTGTGGTTTGTGCAGCGGTGCGCGCCGGAGCATGCGGAGTCGGGGACTGACATGTCATTCGACGCCCAGGCCTGGCTCCGGAAGTGGCAGGCGATGACGTCCGCGCAGAAGGCGGACTTCAGTCGAGGACCTTGGATGCTGTCGGGCTGGCTCTACTACTTCGACCCGACCGAGGAGGGCATGGGCGATGACCGCAGCTGGTGGTGGTGGGACGCGGGGCAGACGAGCCGGGCAACGGCTGGGTTGAGCCAGTCAATAGTTCGCCATTCGGAAGCGGTTCGCTGTCTTGGCTGATCGAGGCCAGCGGTGGCAAGGATCTCAGGTATGGGGCGTGAGCATCGGGGACGCCGATGGCGATAGTTGCTGTACAGCACTTGTGTTGACCACCGCTTCAGGAGTTCGACCAACTGAGCGGCCCGCCTGCCTATCCAGCCCACTGCCGGGCATGGCGAGTGCCCTGGGAGTCGCCCGTGGCAGGTCCAGTGTGCTGACTGCCGTCAGAGGCTGCCGTCACGACCTCTTGGTCCCGAACTACCGGCGTAGTGGTCGCTGAAGTCTCCTCGTCTGGTCAGACGGTCTGTGAGGATCAACGACAGTCGTCGGCGGCCGGCACAGTCGCTGTACTTCTGTGCTGTACCGCTTCTCCGGCTGTCAGTGCCGCATGGCACTGTGCCGTCATGACGACGACCGCAGAGCTCACCCTCTTCGCCGACTACTTCCAGATCCACATAGCGGATGCGGATTCAGACGGTGATCTAAGCGACGCATGGACAGACCAGGCTGTTGCCGATCGCCTTGCGGTTGCACAGGATGCGCTGGGCATCGGCACCGCTGTGAACGTCAACGTGTCCGTCATGGTCGCCGTCCTGCACCAGGAACCGGATGATGACAGTTCGGAATTCGATCACGTCGTTGAGGCCAGCCTCGACGTGTCGTTGGGGCGGGTGATGGTCCTGGGCTGCACGGACTACGCCCCAGAAGCGGCTACGTTCGAGGTCCTGCCGGGCCGGAATCGCGTCCGCGTGTCCCGGAGCAACTTGACTCGGGCGGCTGAGGCTGACATCGACTCCGACGAGAGCCCCGAGACCACCGAGAAGATCCGCATCCAGGTGTGGCCGGCCCCAGAGCTTCCGCCCAAGGTCATCAAGCGGTGGGTGCAGGGCGATGTACGCGGCACGGCCTTCTAGGGGGTGATCCAGTTCGCCCAACCGAAGGTGAACTTGTACGCGGCGCGCGCTGCCTTCCAACCTCGCCTACCTGCGAGCAGAAACACGACCAGTGCAACGAGGAAGAACGCGGCGAAAGCCCCTGCGATGATCGCCCCCGTGCGCGGTGACCAGACCACTCCGACGAATGCGCACGCGGTGATCACGATACCGAGACCCATGTGCGCGATGGCTGTCTCCACGCGAAACAGCGCCAGAAGGGCACCGCGTGATGCCCGCATATCCGCGCTGTAGCGCGCCCTCGCCGCATCGGGATCGGCATGCGGTCCTTCCGGCCATTGCTGTTCCACCAGCGCCCTCCCCATTTGCCCTGGCGCGGAACCTTATCCGGAGGTCGTCGGAACGGCTTTGGGCTGGAGTTTCAATGACCCAGTCAAGCGCCACCGCGCTCGGATCCTGGAGCACCGGTTCGGAAGACCACGTATGCGGGCGGCGGCTGCCTGCGAAGTCCTTGACCTTGTGCGGAGCGAGGTTGGCGCCGCTGTTCTCCGTGAGTCCCCGCTACGTCCCGTCGGAACGAGGCACGCCCGGCGAGCTGCTGGCCGGGAAGCCAACCTCGTTGTCCTACAGTCAACGACCAGTACACGAGACGGACTCCGGCCCCCGCTTCAGGAGAGAGGTAGGGAAGCCTTGCCTCTGACGTGCGGCCTTCTTGTCTGAGCTAGCAGCCATGGATACGCCCGCCAGGCACCCGTGTTGACCGCGGCTGACCCCTGCATCCGGCACGGCTGTGGCACGCGATTCTCGACGCCGGGATGTGGCGACCTTCTGGCCCGTATGTAGACCGGTCATCAAACGTCGTAACCATCGACGGCAAGGATCTCGCAGCGACACGACATCGCGCCCATGCCGGGTCGGCGTTTCGCTGCGGTCACCGGCCGACCCGTGGCTTACGGCTGGCCGACGACGGCAGACGTGCGGAACGCGTTGGTGACGGGTTAGGCGGTCGGCGTTCTGCATGGGGGCCGCGAACTCCTCGGGGCCCTGCTGCGCCGCCGGATCCATCCACATGACTTGCCAAGGGTGGCCGTCGAGGTCGAAGAAGCTGCGTGAGTACATGAAGCCGTGGTCCTCGGCGCCATCCGCCTCAGAGCCGCCTGCGGCGAGCGCAGCGGCAGCGACCGTGTCAACCTCGTCGCGGGTTGACACGCTGAAGCAGAAGAGCGCCAGCGTGTGCGTGGTGGGGTCGGCGATCGGCAGTTTCGCGAACTCCGCGAACTTCTCGTGGCTGAGCAGCATGACGACGGCCTGCTCGCCGACCAGCATGCCGGCGGCGGTCTCGTCGTCGGTGGACAGCGGGTCGTAGCTGAACCCGAGCCTCGCGAAGAACGCCTTGCTGCGCTTGAGGTCCGCTACGGGGATGTTCACGACGAGCATGCGGCCGGCGTGTGCGGGAGGCGTCATGGTGGGTCTCCGGTCGGTGGTCCGATGGTGTACGCCCCGGTAGACAGGTCCAGCCGGCGAAACAGGGTGCCCTCGTGGTACGGCGCCTACGCGGTGGTCCTGGCCCTCGCCGCGCTCGTCGGCGCGCTCCGCAAGCGCAAGGCGTGGGACGAGGCGACCGACTCCCTGACCGAGGTCGCGAAGCTCCTCGCTCAACGGATGGGCGAAGGCGACAAGCGCGACGACCGCATGGCCGAGTTGACCGAGGCCATGGCCGCGATGACGGAGCCAGGGCTCTCCTCTCTCAGTGCTGCCGGCACCGTACACGCTGCACATCTCGGTGAGCTCTGAGCTTGGGAATCACCGGACCTTGCGGCCTCGGTTGTGCTCTGACCTGCGTCAACGAGTGCCAGGGTGAACTGTTGAGCTCGACTTGGCGCCCGCTGTTGACCGTGGTTTACCGCCCTCTCGGGCACGCATCGGCACGGCCACCTTCTGATCCGTAGCTCTATAGAGATGGGCCATTGGAAGTCATTCGGGCCGCCGCCAGGGCTATGAAGGTCGGTGTTGGGCACTGCCAGTTGCTGCGGTTGCTGTACTTCCCTGCTGTAGCGCATCACAGATCCACGCGGTACTCCGTCTGGCGGCTTCCCTGTCGCAGCGCGGCGTACGCCGCCCAGAATGGCAGGCCGAAGGGTCGGCTCCATGACCTTGAAGAGCGCTTCGACGTCCGCCCCGTGGGCATACAGCGCTGGAGGACGAGCACG
>NZ_JAYWVC010000620.1:0-1054 GCF_036281785.1 Streptomyces chiangmaiensis
ACGGCGTTGTGTACGACAGCGGTTTCGGCTGGTCGGGAACGTGAGGAGAGCCGTACGGGTTGGGATGGTTGTGAAGCGATCCTTGGCCCGTACGGCTCTCTCGCATCGTATCTGCACGGGCATCTCGAGGCGTCGACTCGGGGCGCTCATCGCGGAGTTGGCCAGCCCGTGGATGGCGCGGGAAGAGTCCCGGCTGGGCGAACGCCGAGGCCATGAGCGTCTGCGCGCCGAGGGCGGCGGACCCAGCCATCAACTGGTCTTCACCGATCGGGTGATCGCAACCCTGGTGATCCTGCGGTTCCAGCTTCCGCACGCCGCCCTCGCCGTCTTCTACGGCGTGGACCGCTCCACCGTCACGCGGGCTGTCCATGAGATCCGTCCGCTCCTGGCGGCGCGGGGCTTCGCGGTCCCCGGCGAGGCGGGACTGCGTCTGCACACGCTGGCCGATGTCTTCGCCTACGCCACCGCAAAGGGTGTTGAGCTACGCCTGGACGGCACCGAGGTACGGGTCCGGCGTCCGAAGGCGGGCCGCCCCGGCCGGCGTGCGTTCGTGTCCGGCAAGATGCGGCAGAACACCCAGAAGGCCACCGTCATCACCGACGGACAGGGCCGGACTCTGTGGACCGGCGCGGTCCGGCCGGGCCGTATGCATGATCAGACGGCGGTCAAGACCGAAGGGATCGAGGCCCTCTTCGAGCAATATCCGCAGGTCAAGGCCAAGGTGGATGCCGGATACCGGGGCCTGGCCAAACGGTTTCCCGACCAGGTCCAGGCGCCGCCGAAGAGGCCCGCCAAGGACGCGTCGGCCGAGGAGGTCACCGCCTGGGAGTCGGCCCGCAAGAAGCAATCCTCGGAGCGGATATGCGTCGAGCACGCCAACGCCGAGCACAAGCAGTGGAGGCCCCTCCAGCGGTACCTCGGCCGCCGCGAGTACTACACCGAGACCCATCTGGCCATCGCTGGCCTCGTTTCCGACCGCACCGCAGAGCGGTAATCACCTATCAGTCAACCCGCCAGGCCAACACGCCCCAACCTCAGTCGCGCACGGCACCGT
>NZ_JAYWVC010000621.1:0-1029 GCF_036281785.1 Streptomyces chiangmaiensis
CAGGAGGCCCCTGTGCCGCAGTCTTCCGTGTCGATGGCCGGGCAGTCCAACTCGGCCGCCCCAACGTGTGATTGCCTCGCACACGTGTACGGCAACGCGGCCGACCAGCCCGAACGGCAGCGCCGGTACCCGACGGACATGACGGACGGGGAGTGGGTGGCCATCCGGCCGCTGCTGCCGGTGCCGGGCTGGATGCGCGGTCGCGGCGGGCAGCCGGAGGCGTACTGCCACCGCGCGATACTCGATGCGATCCGCTACCTGGTCGACAATGGCATCAAGTGGCGTGCCATGCCGGTGGACTTTCCGCCGTGGGACCGCGTGTACGCGTTCTTCCGCCGCTGGCGCGATCATGCGCTGGTCAGGGAGTTCCACGACCAGCTGCGCGCGCGGGTGCGCGAGAATCTGGGGCGGGATGCCGAGCCGTCAGCGGGGGTGATCGACTCGCAGTCCGTCAAGGCGGACGCCGTCGTCGGCGCCGACAGCCGCGGCTACGACGGCGGCAAGCAGATCAACGGGTGCAAGCGGCACGTCGTGGTCGACACTCTCGGCCTGCTGCTGGGGGTGATGGTCACCAGCGCCGATATCGGTGACCGCACTGCTGCCCAGGTCCTGCTGGCGCGGGTGGCCGACGCGCACCACCGCCTGGCCCTCGTCTGGGCCGATGGCGGCTACACCGGCAGCCTCGTCGAGCACTGCCTCGCTGCCTTCGCGCTGGTGGTGGCGATCGTCAAGCGCAGTGACGACCAGAAGAGCTTCGTGGTGCTGCCCAAGCGGTGGATCGTCGAGCGTCTATTCGCCCATCTGATGCAAAGCCGCCGGGGCACGTCACCCACGGCGGGGTTGAGGGTCCATTCCAGTGCCCCGGCCTGCTCCAGCCGCCACGCGGCCCGCTGCACCCGCGCCAACAGGCGCCGCTCGCGGCGGAACTTCTTCAACCACTCCGGCACCCGCGCCAGCCTGCCACCCTGCCCCGCACCACCCGTAGACGTTCAGGAAACTGAACGCCGTAGCGCTGATCCCTGCTTGGAT
>NZ_JAYWVC010000622.1:0-1024 GCF_036281785.1 Streptomyces chiangmaiensis
ACCAGCGAGGTCCGCTGGCTGGTACTGCCCGAGCGCCCGGCCGGCACCGAGCACCTGACCGAAGAAGAACTCGTGCCGTTGGTGTCGAGGGACTCGATGGTCGGCGTGGCAAAGGTCGAAGCGTCATGACCGCGCCGTTGGACATCGAGGGCCCGGCTGCACCGCCCCGCTCCAACGGGGAGCTGGTGTTCGCCGAGCCGTGGGAAAGCCGCGCCTTCGGCATGGCCGTCAGCCTTCACGAGGCAGGCGCCTTCACCTGGCCGGAATTCCGGGACGCACTGATCGCCCGGATCAAAGCCTGGGAGGAATCAGCGGCCCCGGACGAGCCGTACGACTACTACCGGCTCTGGCTCGCCGCCCTGGAGGACGTGCTCGCCGGCCTGTGCGCCGTCTCCACCGACGAGGTCACCACCCGCGCCCACACCTTGGCCCAACGCCCCCCAGGCCACGACCACCGGGACGATCACGACCACGCGCATTGATGTGCAACCTCTCGGCCTTGCACCACCTTCACGGCGGACGCCCGAGGCCTCGGTGCCTGCGCCACGGCCGTTTCCAGTGCGGTCCCGGCGGACGAACGTGGCGCTGTCGGAGCCGCTGGCATCGAAGTACACCGGCCGCTGCGGCTCCTCGCCACTGTAGTAGGCGGTGGAGCGCAGGAAATCGGGGCTGACAGCGGCGAAGGGCCATGCCGGGCCGTCTGCGCCGAGCAGTTCCCGGGCGAAGCGCGCACCAGCCGCTCCGCGTCCGCCGCCGGGTAGTGGTGGCCGTAGGGGGCTGAACGCCCCGCAGAAGCATCCAGCTTCGGGCTCTCGGTCTGCACGGGGCCGCCACGTTCTACGTCTGGCGCGACGAGCAAGCCGGACAACTGCGCTGTTCGACCTCCTCCCAGCCCCCGGAATCGCTCCCGTTCGGTCGTAACTACGTGCTGACCGAGACGCTTGAACCGATCTTTGCGAGCTTCCTCGACGACAGTGATCCCGGCTCGGTGCCATGGACCGAACTCACATCTTTCGAGTCCGAC
>NZ_JAYWVC010000623.1:0-1018 GCF_036281785.1 Streptomyces chiangmaiensis
GAAACCCCGTTTCCTGCCCTGCTCCGCAGAGGTCCGATTCCTCCCCGGCCTGAAGGCCGGGGCATCCTCGGAGGTATTTGGTGAGCCCACCGCGAACTGCGCGCCTCAAGCACCCTGCCGCCCGGCGGACCGGCGCGGGACGAGCCGTCCGCGAGGGCGAACTGCTGCCACGGCAGCCCGTGTCGGGCATGATCGGGGCCATGGAGAACGGGAACGCGCACCTGCCGACCACCGAGGCGGCCGTCGCCGCGATACGGAACATCGCGGAGGAATACGCGTTGAGGATGTCCGTCACCGACGACATCGGCGCGGACCAGACCTCACGCCGTACGTCGGCCGGGATCTTCACGGTGCTCGACCCCGACGGCTCGCTGCCGCACGAGGCGTTCGTGGAGTTGGAGGGATCGCCGTCGGTGAGCGTACGCATCTTCTCGGAGGGCGACGCGAAGATCACCGTTGACGGTGTGGAGTTCCATGACGTCCCGCGCGACCGCGTTCCCGCGTTCCTGAAGTCCGTCTACGGCGGTCTCGCCTACACGAAGGGCAGGCTGTTTCCCCCCGGCCAGTGGCTTGTCGTGCCGCTACCCGGCGACGAAACCTACAAGGAGCTGATCGTAGGGGCCGGGCTGGCACCCTGGCCGGCCCGCAGGATCAGACCGCCGGGAGACGGACCTCGGGACACCCGCAGCCCGTGAGCGGCCGCCGGGCGAGACCTCTTTGCCGATGGACGTCCTCACGCATCGACCGCGCAGCGGCAGCCCGACTTTCACCGCGCCCAGTCCCAGCAGGTCTTGGAGGACGGCAACCAACGGCCCGCGGCGTGCGGGGCGGGATCCGCGTCACGGCCGGCATCCTCCGCCCCGCCGCGAAGCGCCTGGCGCCCTCGTCACAGGAGCACACACCGGGAGCACCGGAAATTCTCGACATAGGCTGATATACGAGAAATAGCCGTGTTCGGTTGTTGATCTCTGCTGTGGGTCAGCGCTTCATCGTTGAATCCTCCCCCCAGCTGAAGCAG
>NZ_JAYWVC010000624.1:0-1015 GCF_036281785.1 Streptomyces chiangmaiensis
CTCGAGCAGGTAGAACGCGCCACGCCAGTCGGGTAGCGGCAGTGCATTGCTGCACTGCCGCCCCCTCAGAACCGGCCGTGCCCGCTTTCCGAGCAACCGGCTCAAGCAAGCCCCGGGGGCTCGCGGGCTGGCAGAAACTGCTGGTCACTGGCGTCGCTCCTCCGGCTGAGGCGGCGACGGCAGTGCGTGTGGATGAGACGGAGCGTCGGTGGTTCGTCCGGTGCCCGGGAGTCCGTCTCGGCGGTGATCGCTTGTTTGCGCTTCGCCTTGCGGACCGTGGCGAGCCAGCGTTCCCATTCGTGAGGGGTCTGCGGCTCGTGATCGGCGTGCAGCAGCAGGTCCCGGCAGAGCGGACAGCGCCCGTGCTGTGCATGGAGCAGGCCCAGTGCGGTGCGGTCCAGCGGGGGCCTGCGGCGGCGTCGCCGCCTGTCCCAGTAGTCGGTCAGGGCAGGGTCGTCCAGTGAAGCCCAGCCCTTGACCAGGACGTGCCGGACGATCTTCGTCCAGGAGAACTTGAGCAGGAACGCGCCGGTTTGCCGGTCGCCGAAGACCCACCGGTCCTGCCTGGAGGCGTTGAATCTGCCGAAGTAGCGGGAGACGATCCACTTCCTTGGCTTGTGCGGATGCGTGTGCTTGGCCCACTTGTAGGTGAGCTTCCACACGTAGTCGTCCAGATCGTTGAACACCCGGCTGGAGACCACGTGCCGGTAGTAGGCGGCCCAGCCCCGGATGACCGGGTTGAGCTTGATGAGGACCGCCTCGACATTGGCCCCGCGCAGGGACCGCATCTCGGCGGCCAGCCGTTTCCGGATCCGCTTGACCGCGGCCTTACTGGGTTTGATCAGCAGCTTGCCCCGGTAGCGGCGGATGTTGAACCCGAGGAAGTCACAACCGTCGTCGAGGTGGACCACGCGGGTCTTGTCCTCGTTGAAGGCCAGTCCCCTTGGCGTCAGCCACGCGGCGAGCCGCGCTTTGACCTGTTCGGCCTGCTCACGTGAGTGACACAGCGCCAAAA
>NZ_JAYWVC010000625.1:0-1008 GCF_036281785.1 Streptomyces chiangmaiensis
TACCTCCCGCTGGCCACCGACACCCTGGTGGCCTGCGCGATCGCCCGCGAGATCGCCGCAGCGTATCCGGTTCACCTCCTTCCTCCGGTGACGATCTCCTGCTCGCACGAACACGCGGCATGGCCGGGAACCGTGAGCATCTCCTCCGTCACTCTCCACGCGGTGGTACGGGACATCGCCGAATCGCTCCGTCGCTCGGGCGTCGAGGCCCTGGTCCTGGTCAACGGCCACGGCGGGAATTACGTCCTCGGCAATGTCGTCCAGGAATCCGCCGGCAGCGGTGTGCGGATGGCGCTTTTCCCGGCCCCGGAGGACTGGGACGCGGCCCGGGATCGCGCCGGTGTGCGCACCTCGCTACTCAGCGACATGCATGCCGGGGAAATCGAGACCTCCATTCTTCTGCACTGCCATCCCGAATTGGTCAGGCCCGGTTACGAGACCACGGATTTCATCGCCGACGACCGCAGGCATCTACTCACCCTCGGTATGTCGGCCTATACCGAGACCGGTGTCATCGGGCGTCCTTCGCTCGCCTCCGCCGAAAAGGGGAAGCAACTGCTCGCGGCCCTCGCCGACTCCTTCCAGGCGTATTTCTCCCTGGTCGCCCCGGACGAGGCCGACAGCGGTGCGGCCGGTACCGACGACTCCGCGATGGAACACGGCTCCTGACGTCCCGTCAGGACCACTGCCCGCGGCACAGGAGGCGAGCGTGGGTACGGGGAGTACGGCACGGGGGCGCGGAACGCGTGGGGGGTGCGCTCCGCGCCGCCCGGTCACCTGCACCGCCACGGAGGCTGCTTCCGCGCCCACGGCCACGGCCTCGTCGCCGCCCGGTGGGTCCCCGTCCACCGCCGGGGGTGGCCCACCGACGTCGACGGGCTCGGACGCCACGCCCGTCCGGGAGCTCCGCATCCCCGTGTACCACCGGGCGAGCAGGACCGGGATGCCGGGAAGGCTCGCGACGAAACTGAGGACGCCGTACACGACCGCGACAGTCAGCCCCGTGTC
>NZ_JAYWVC010000626.1:0-1008 GCF_036281785.1 Streptomyces chiangmaiensis
CCTGAACCTGTGCGGCAACTACTATTTGTTTTGCCGGTATTGGGATGAGGCTCGGGTAGGCGCAGGGCATGAAGATCCCGCCGGAAACCGTCGCTGCGTTGCGCGACAAGTTCGAGGCGATGGTGCCGCATCTGGACGAGCGGCAGCGTCGTCTGTATCTGGGCGCGGAGGCACAGGCGCTGGGGCACGGTGGGATCATCGCGGTGGCTACGGCGGCTGGTGTATCCACCGTCAGCCGGGGGCTGCACCAGTTGTGCACGGGTACTGCCGTCCTTTGCCGACAACGCGCCCCGGGTGGTGGTCGCAAGCCGCTGACCACGACCGATCCCGGATTGCAGGCGGCGTTGGACGCGTTGATAGAGCCGACCGAGCTCGGGGACCCAGCCTCTGCGCTGCGGTGGACCACCGCGTCGCTCCGTGACCTGTCCGAACAGCTGTCGGCCGCGGGGCACTCAGTCAGCGCAACCACCGTGGGCAAACTGTTGCACCAGATGGGCTACTCGCTGCAGGCCGCCGCGCAGACCCGCTCCGGGACCAGCCACCCCGACCGGGACGCGCAGTTCCGGCACATCCACGCCGCTGTCGACGCCTTCCTCGCCGCCGGTCAGCCAGTGATCAGCGTGGACGCGAAGAAGAAGGAGGCCATCGGCAACTACCGGCGCCCGGGCCGCACTTGGCGCCGAAAGGCACCCCCGTAGAGGTCGACGACCACGCCTTCCCGGCCGACGCCGGCATGATTACCCCGTACGGGATCTACGATCTCGGTGAGGACACCGGCTGGGTCAACGTCGGCACCGACCGCAGCACCGTCGCCTTCGCGGTGGAGTCGATCCGCCGCTGGTGGCACGACCGCGGCAGCATCGACCACCCCGACGCTACCGCCTTGCTGGTCACCGCCGACGCCGGCGGAGCCAACGGCGTCCGCTTCCAGACCTGGAAGTGGCAGCTGGCTGCCTTCGCCCGCGAGTTGGGCATACCGATCACGGTCTGTCACTTCCCGCCGGGCAC
>NZ_JAYWVC010000627.1:0-1003 GCF_036281785.1 Streptomyces chiangmaiensis
ACTGCGCGGTTGCGCGAGGGCAACTATACCCAACCTCGCTCGTGTGCGAGACGCACCGCCGCATGCCGGGTCGCGGCTGTGAGTTCGAGGGCGGTCGGCGGGAGAAGGTGTCCTCCCCGACGCGGCCCGCTCGGTGATCCCTGAGACCGGCGCCCCCCTGAGCCGTGCGCTCCCTCGCCGCGGCCTCCCGGGCGGTCGGTGACGCGTTCACGGCGGCAATGACGACGACGGCCAATTCGCGGCCCAGACAGCGATGTTCCGCACTCGCCGTCCGGATGGTCCGGGTGAGCCGCCGGGCGCCGACGGTTCCGGGAGACGAAACCGCACCCACCCACCCCGAGCGCTCGCTGTGGGTGTCCGAGGCCCGTGGCCGTTCCCGATCGGCGTCCGGTGCCCCGGCAGTTCGGGCACCCGGCGATGTGGCGACCTTCACACGGTCGAGCCCCGCATGCGGTCGCGCCGCTACTCCTGGCCGGGCCACATCCGGTACGGCCACCACGCCGAGCACGTCGGCAACAACGGCCACTTCCGCCACGCCCGTGAAGGCCAGGCCTCGGGTGGTGGTCAGCCGGCGGCCGACGCCTGCCCGGCTCCGTTCGGCGCCGGGCAGGCCACGGTTCGGCCCGCAACCAGGCCTTCCGGGGGAAGCGGCCCAGCACTTCCCGGTCTCCCTCGATGACCTGCCCAAGATCCCCGACCAGACGGTCAGCCCCTCCACCTGGGTGCTGGGCACCAGCGAGACCATCAGCGTCGTCGATAGTGCTGCGACCGGAAAAATTCACCGGCAAACCCTTCCGGCCGCAGCACTAGCCGGTCCCCGGGGAACATCCCATGCGCCGGGAGGAATTCAGCGTGGGCAGCGAGGCCCGGGCACACGTCCGACTGATGGAGGCCACGACCGACCTCGGCCCGAGGGGAGAGCGCGTCCCGGCGAACCCGTTCCGTCCGAGCGCGTTCCGGTACGACGAAGGCCCCGGTCGATCGACCGGGGCCTTCCTATCCA
>NZ_JAYWVC010000628.1:0-1000 GCF_036281785.1 Streptomyces chiangmaiensis
ACTCGTTACTGAGACACGCTCCTAGGCGATCAACGCTGTGACCTGCGGCTGGGCTGTCAACGGTAGTCAGCGTTGGTCGTCGTTGTGCGCCCTCGGACGGCCGAGGGACGGCCCAACTCCCGGCCCTGGAGCCAGTTAAAGCGGTTGATCGGCTCATCGTCCTGCGGTAGCACTGCGGAATGATTCGAGGGGACAAGATCGCGCTGAGGGCCCGGTACGAGGCTGACCTTCCAGTGCTTCATGCGCTACACGACGACGTGCTGACCCGATCGCGCACCGATTCTCGGCCCTGGCGACCGATACCGCCTGAACTCGCGCAATCTCCCTTCGCAGTGACTGAGCCGTCGGATACAGCAGTCCCCTTCTCGGTGGTGGACCTCGGGTCAGAGGAACTGGTCGGTGCGGCCACGCTGTGGGGCATCGACACGCACAACAGGTCGGCGCACCTGGGGCTCGCCCTACTCTCCGACTTCCGCGGCCGTGGGTTCGGCGCGGACACCGTCCGGACGCTGTGCGAGTACGGATTTGCGGTACGCGGACTACAGCGACTGCAGGTGGAGACGATGGCGGACAACGCTGCAATGATCGCGGCAGCGTCGAAGGCGGGGTTCACGATCGAGGGCACGTTGCGGCGCTCCGCGTGGGTGTACGGGGAGTTCCTCGACGAGGTTGTCCTCGGTCTCCTCGCTCACGAGTGGGCTTCCTGAAAACAGGAACCACAGCGGGCCCTGCTGCCGTCCCGTCTGCCGTCGTCCCACACGCCAGTGGAGCGGCCTTGCTTCCTGGTGTCCAGGTGGAGCGCCCTACTGTCCGAACGACCTGGACACCAGGAAGCAAGGCTACTCGGCTTTGCCTGGGACGTCGGCAGTCGGGATGGCAGCCCCTCGCCTAGCCACGAACTCCTCGCAGTCGCCGACGAGATCGCCATCCCGGAGCCTGAGGCCCCCGCCGGCGGCATCGCCTTGGCCCGCGGTTGGTCTCTCTGCTCTGCCCGCTGCAT
>NZ_JAYWVC010000629.1:0-987 GCF_036281785.1 Streptomyces chiangmaiensis
CCCTGGATATTCAGCGGAATTGGGTGATCTGACGGTCCGGTAGCAGAAAGGTGCCGCTGGCCTGCAAGGATGCGAGTGTCGAGGTCGTATCCGCTGCGAGAGTCAGGGCACCAATCTGGTGAGCGAGCCTACAGGGTGGGACCGGCGGCTGTCCGTGGTCGCCGACGGCAAGGGGCTGATCGGGCATGCCGGGGCGGTGCTGCTGCGGAAGCTGGCGGACCGTACGGGGCTGACGGCCGCGCTGGCAGGCGTGCTGCCCGCCGGGACGGGGTGTGGGTGGCGAGATCGCGGGGCTGTGGTCGTGCAGCTCGCCGTAGCGATCGTGCTGGGGGCGGTGAACCTGTCCGACGCCGAGCAGTTACAGGCCCACCATCAGGGCCTGTTCGGGCCGGCGGTGTCGGACTCGACGACGCGCCGGACGCTCGCCGCGATGGACGCCGAGGTCCTGGCGAGGATCGCGGAGGCGAGGGCGAGAGTGCGTCGGCACGTGTGGTCGCTGTTGTGCCTGCGGCCGGGTGGGTTTCCGTGGCTGACCGTCGCTGGTAAGCACCTGCACCGCTGGATCGTGATCGACATGGACGCCACGATCATCACGGCAGCGTCGAAGAAGGAGGGCGCCTCGGCGACCTGGAAAAAGACCTTCGGCTTTCATCCACTGGCCGCGTGGTGTGCGAATACAGGCGAGTGCCTGGCCATGTGGCTGCGGACTGGCGGCGCTGGCTCGAACACGGTGGCCGACCACCTGCGGGTGCTTGCCGCCGCGCTGGCCCAGGTCCCCGGCGCCTCCACCGCCAAGATCTTGGTGCGCGTCGACGGCGCCGGGGCCACCCACGGTCTGCACGAGCACCTGCGGGATCTGAACACGATGCGCCGCACGGTCCGCTTCACCACCGGCTGGACGATCACCGACGAGGACGAAAAGGCCATCGCCCGCCTGCCCGAGACCGCGTGGGAGACCTCGGTCAAGCAGGACGGCGAACTCCAGGA